>DASQDS010000729.1:0-5620 GCA_035634075.1 Pilimelia sp.
GGACGGCCTCGACGTCCCCGAGTGCCGGGTCGTCGTCCGTCCCGGCGGCCGGCACGGCCAGGCCGGCGACGGGCCGCACCGCCTCGCCGGTGATGCCGAGCCGTTCCCGGCTGGTGGCCAGGATCCGCAGCCCGCTCGTTCCGGTCAGTACGGCGTTGGCGAACGTCGCGACCTCGCCGACGAGGTGGTCGCAGTTGTCGAGCACGATCAGCATCTCGGCGGTGTGCAGGTGCTGGACGAGCTGGTCGACGACCGGCTGCCCGGGGCGCTCGCCGAGGCCCAGCATCGTCGCCACGGCGGGCGCGACGAGCCCGGGCTGGGTGACCGACGCCAGCTCCACGAGCCAGGCGCCGTCCCGGTGGTCCGGCGCGGCCGCCCGGGCCGCCTCCAGGGCCAGCCGGCTCTTGCCGACGCCACCGACGCCGGTGAGGGTGACGAGGCGGCCCCGCGCAAGCGCGCGCCGCAGGCCGGCCAACTCGGCGCCGCGGCCGATGAAGCTGGTCAAGGGGCTGCTCAGGTTGCCGTTCGGCACCCGCCGCGCCGGGGCGGCCGGGGCCGGCCGGGCCTGGACCGCGGCGTCCTGCCGCAGGATGGCGGCGTGCAGGCGGCGCAGCGGTGGGCTGGGGTCGGCGCCCAGCTCCTCGGCCAACCACAGCCGGACGCGATCGAAGTGCGCCAGCGCCTCGGCCTGCCGGCCACTCCGGTACAGGGCGAGGATGAGCTGGCCGGCCAGCCGTTCGTCCAGCGGATGCGCGGCCGCGCGGTCGGTGAGCTCGGCGAGCAGTTCGGCGTGCCGCCCGGCGCGGAGCGCGAGGTCGTTGCGGTCCAGCTCGGCGGCGAGCCGGTGGGCGCCCAGCGCGGTGCGCAGGCCGTTGACCCACGGTGTGTCGAGCGTGGCGAACGGCTCGCCCCGCCACAATCCGAGCGCGGCGTCGTAGGCGTTCGCCGCCTCGTCGCCGTCGCCGGCCGCCCGGGCCCGCCGGACCAGCTCCTGGAACCGGTGTACGTCGACCGCCACGGGGTCGACGACCAGCACATAGCCCTCGGGTTGTCGCCGGATCGTGGCCCCGTCCGCCGGCAGGACCCGCCGCAGGCGCGACACGTAACCGGCCAGCGCGGCGTGGGCCCGCTGCGGCGGGTGCTCCGCCCACACCCGGTGGACGAGCCGGTCGGCCGGTACGGGCCGGTTCGCCTCGGCCGCCAGCACCGCCAGCACGCATCGCTGCCGGGCGGTACCGACGTCGACCGGTTGGCCGTCGACGCGTACCTGGACATCGCCCAACAGCAGGAGCTCCACCGCCACCATCGCGGACCACCACCTCGCCCCGGATCCTCCCCGGTCGCGGGCCTGCCGTCCGTCACGTACCCGACCTGCCGGCGGAACGATCGCCACAACAGCGCCGAAACGGCGCCGAAAGCCGACCCGGCACGGTCGTCGGGACAGGCAGAACCCCTATCGGTGAAGGAGAACGGCGATGTTCAGCGCAACGACGTACGGCTGGCGGACGACGACGACGGCGGCGGTGGTGGCGGCCGCGGCCGTCGCGCTGGGGGCGGCACCGTCGCCCGCCCGGGCGGCACTGGCCCCGGTGCACTGCTACGGGGAGGTGGCCACCATCGTCGGTTCCGGGGCGGGCGACTTCATCGTCGGGACGGCCGGACGGGACGTGATCAACTCGCTCGGCGGCGACGACACCGTGTCCGGCAACGGCGGGAACGACGTGGTCTGCGGTGGGGCGGACGACGACACGGTCTTCGGCGGGGCCGGCGCGGACAAGGTCGCCGGGAACGTGGGCGACGACCGCCTCTACGGCGGCGACGGCGACGACGCCCTCGAGGGCTTCGACGGCTACGACGTGGTGGTCGGCGACGCCGGCGACGACCGGGTGGACGGCGGCGACGGCAACGACTTCCTCCGGGACTGGGGCACCGGGTGGTTGCGCGGGGGCCCAGGCAACGACGTGGTGCGCGGCAGCGGCGGGCGCGACACCGTGCTGGGCGACGAGGGGAACGACGTCCTGTCCGGCTTCGGCGGTGCCGACCAGCTGCTGGACGCCGACGGCTGGGACACGCTGCTCGGCGGGACCGGCGACGACCGGCTGGACGCCCGCAACAGCACACCGTTTGCCGCGCCCGACACGGTGAACGGGCAGGGGGGCTTCGACGAGTGCGCGGCCGACCAGAACGACCGCGTGGTCTCCTGCGAACTCCTACTTCCCTGAGGAGAGGCGGGGCGGGGCCGTCGGGCCCCGCCCCGAGCCGGCTCCGGGCCGGTAGGCGCGGAAGTAGTCGACGACGAATTCCCTTCGGGTACGGCCGTGCACCCCCAGCCGACGGCCGCGCGGTCGCGTCGCACGTCCCGCCCGAAGATCTCACAGACGCAGATCTCAGCAGACCGGTGCGGCGCGTCCTCGTACCCGATCATCCACAGCGCCACCATGCACCGGGGATCGTCGAGGGCGCGGGCTCGCAGCTCGACGAAGCCGTACAACGGGGTGTAGCGGCGTTGCGCGGGCTGCGGTGGTACGGCAGCCACAGGCGGTCGTCCAGGGTCGTGCCGGCGAAGGCGTCCTCCACCACCAGCTCATAGCCGGCCATCGTCCGGGGATCAACCACGCGGTCCGCCATGGCCGCTCCTCGACGATCGGCAGGGTGCGCCCACGATACCCACGGGCGCGGCCGGCCGCGCCCCGGCCGAAACCCCGTCGTGCCCGGCGGCGGCAGGCGGCAGAATGGCACGATGGTCTTCGAGATGCCGGTTCACCTGGCCCAGGGCGCCGAGATGTTCCCGTCGCCGGAGCGGACGGAGTGGGTGCGCCGGCTGCCGGACACCGTGCGCGCGCTGGCCGAGCGGTGGTCGCTGCGGCTGGGTCGGCCGTACCAGCCGGGTGGGCACAGCGCGTGGGTGGCGCCGGCCCGCACGGCCGGCGGCGAGGACCGGGTCCTCAAGGTCGCCTGGGGCCACTACGAGGCCGTCGACGAGGCGGCGGGCCTGCGGGCGTGGGCGGGCGACGGTGCGGTCCGGGTGTACGACGACCACGTCACCGGGTCCACCAGCGCGCTGCTGCTGGAGCGCTGCGACCCGGGCACCTCCCTGCGGGAGTCCGTGCCGGAGCCCGCCCAGGACGTCGTGCTGGCGGGCCTGCTGCGGCGGCTGTGGGCGGCGCCCACGGCGGGGTTCCGGCCGCTCCAGGACATGTGCGACGCCTGGGCCCGGGAATTCGAGGACCGGTGGGCGGCGTCGCCGGGGTCGCTGGACCCGGGGCTGGCCCGCGCCGGGATCGCGCTCCTGCGGGAGCTGCCCGCCAGCGCCGACAGGCGGGTGCTGCTCTGCACCGACCTGCACGCGGCCAACATCCTGGCCGCCGGGCGCGAGCCGTGGCTCGCGATCGATCCGAAGCCGTACGTCGGCGACCCGGCCTACGACGGCGTACAACATCTGCTGAACTGCGGTGAGCGGCTGGCCGCGGACCCCGCCGGGCTCGCGCGGCGGCTGGCCGGCCTGCTGGACGTCGACCCGGACCGGCTCGTGGCGTGGCTGTTCGCCCGCTGCGTGCAGGGGGCGCCGGGCCAGCCGGAGCTGGGCCCGGTCGCCGCGGCGCTCGCGCCCGCGGTGCGCTGACCGGCACCGCCGCGCGGCTCAGCCGACGGACAGGGACGCCCCGTACAGCGAGATGTAGAGCGGGTTCGCGGTGAAGTTCGGGCCGGTCTGCTCGCCGAGGTAGAGGTCGACGTGCCGCGGACCGCCCAGCCCGGGGGTGAACTCGTCGGTGACCGTCCAGCGCGCCGCCCGCAGCCGCGCGCACACCGGAGCGTCGATCGCGAACCCCTCGTTGTCCTTGCCGCAGTCCACGACCGTGAAGCGGGTGCCCTCGGCCATGACGTCGCGGTCCGCCGCCGCGGACGTCCACGCGCGCAGGGCGCGCCCGCTGGCGTCCCGCGGCGCGGTGTCCAGCCAGTACCCGGTGTCGTGCGACCAGTTCAGGTACCGGCCGTCGGCGGTCCGGCCGGTGCCCTCCTCGCGGACGGCGGCGACGAAGGTCTCGGGGTGTTCGCCCAGGGGGTCGTCGCCGCCGGCGCAGTCGATGCTGCGGCAGCCGGTCACCGGCACCGTCGGGCCGGCGTGGAAGCGGGCGACGGGTGTGTAGTAGACCGTCACCGTCCACCCGGCGATCAGCCGCCGGGGCGCCTCGCCCGGCTGCGCCGCGGAGCGCAGGTCCGAGCCGGCCTCGCCGAAGCCCGTGTCGCCGCCGTCCCGGTCGTCCCGGTCGCCGCCCGTACAGGCGGCAAGCAGCAGCACGCACAGCGCCAGCACCACCCCGCGTCCCACCAGCACATGATCCACCGCCGAGGGGCCCGGCGGCAGCCGGTTGGCTCAGGAGCGCTCGGACGGTTCGGCGGCTGGCCCGTCGCCCGTCGCCTTGTCGCCGCCCGGCCCGTCGCCGCGCGCCCACGGCGCGGTGGCCCACGGGTCGTAGTCGACCTCCAGCGGCTCCTGCGGCGGGCGCTGCGCCTCGGGCACGTGCTGGAGGTTGACCCGGATGCGATACCAGACCGAGCTGCGCCCGCGCATCCCGTCCACCAGGGTGTCCGCCGGTCGCAGGTGGGCGACCACCGCCGGGTGGCGGGCCTGCCAGCGCTCCAGGCCGGCCAGCGCCTCCGGCCGGGTCTTCGCCCGCGCGATCTCCACCAGCGGCATCGTCTGCTGCCGGCGGCCGGTGCCGCGCGGGGGCTTCTCCGCCGGGCCGAGACTCTCCGCCAGGGCCAGCAGCGGCTCCAGCGAGCCGGCCGACCCGCCGATGCCGGCCCACGGGTCGCCCACCTCGGCGTACCGGTCGCGCACCGTGGCCAGCGTGTACTGGGCCGGCTCGCAGCCCGGCACCTCCGCCCAGGACAGCGGCGTCGACACGCGGGCGTCCGGCTTCGGCCGCACCGAGTACGCCGACGCGACGGTGCGGTCCTTCGCGTTCTGGTTGAAGTCGACGAAGACCCCCTCGCGCTCCTCCTTCCACCACCGGCTCGTGGCCAGGTCGGGGGCCCGCCGTTCCACCTCCCGGGCGACCGACTCGGCCGCGAGGCGCAGCTGGGCGAACGACCAGCGCGGCTCGACGCGGGCGTAGATGTGGAAGCCCCGCGAGCCCGACGTCTTGGGCCACGCGGTGAGCCCGTGGTCCGCGAGGACCTCCCGGGCCACCTGCGCCACCTCCAGGATCTGCCCCCACGGCACCCCCGGCACCGGGTCCAGGTCGATGCGCAGCTCGTCCGGGCGGTCGACGTCGGTGGCCAGCACCGGGTGCGGGTTGAGATCGATGCAGCCCAGGTTGAGCACCCAGGCCAGCTGCGCGGCGTCGCTGACCACGACCTCCTCCGCCGACCGGCCCGAGGCGTACCGCAGCTCGACCACCTCCACCCAGTCCGGGCGGGAGGCCGGCGCCCGCTTCTGGAAGAACGCCTCCTCGTCGATGCCCTTGACGAACCGCTTGAGGATCATCGGCCGGCCGGCGACCCCGCGCAGCGCGCCGTCGGCCACGGCCAGGTAGTAGCGCACCAGATCGAGCTTGGTGTGGCCGCCGGCGGGGAAGACGACCTTGTCCGGGTGGGTGATCGTCACCGCCCGCCC
>DASQDS010000730.1:0-2044 GCA_035634075.1 Pilimelia sp.
TCGCGCTGCGCCTGCCGGACGTCACGCACCGCCGCCCGGACCGCCTCCTCGGCGCCGCGTTCGGCGCCGTCCGCGGCGGCGATCCGGTCGGCGTACCAGCGTTGCGCCTCCGCCCGGTGCGCGGCCGCCCGGTCGTCCAGCGCGGTCAGGTCGGCGAGCACCGCCCGGTAGTCGCGCTCCGGGCGGCCGACGGCACCCGGCGTCATGACGCCCCGTACGGGATGATGACCTTCGGTCCCTGGTGCTCGGCCCGGTCGAAGTGCAGCGCCCGCCACGGCCGCGGATACCAACTCGGCGGCCGGCTGCCCGGATGGAACGGCGCCAGCTCGCTGCCGTGCACGTCCAGGGCCACCCAGGCGCCGATCGAGTCGGTGGGCGTGCCCTGCCCGCCCAGCGTGTCCCGCAGCCGGTTGGCCCCGCGCCACCAGCCCAGCACGTGGATGCGCCGCTCCGGGCCCCGGCTCAGGATGCGGCGCAGCTGCCGGGTGGTCCGTTCCCCGTCGGGTGCGGCGTCGACGGCGTAGATCAGCAGGAAGTGTGGCCGGTCGGCCGCCGCCGCGCCGTCGACCTCGCTCACCACGTCCTCCAGCAGCCAGTCCACCGTGTCCGCGGCGAACCTGCCGACCCGGTGGCCGGACAGCGCCGACTCCACCGTGTCGGCCGCCGCCGCGGCGTCGGCGTCCAGGCAGGCGATGGAGAAGCGGGCGGCGCCGGGCAGGAACTGGACACCCAGCGAACGGGCCGCCGTGTCCAGCACGGCACAGGCGTCGTCGACCCGGGTGCCCAGGACGGCCAGGTTGCGCCCGGGGGCCCGCCGCAGCACCATCCGGGCCGACCGGGCCGCCACGTCGATCGTTTCGCCCAGCAACGCCACGGGTGCCGGCACCGAGGCGGCCGCGGTCAGCCCGGCGAGGTCGGGGGAGTCGCCCAGGCGCGGCACCGCATCGCCGTCGAACAGCCGCGGCGGCGGCAGCTGCGCCGGGCGCCGCTGCCAGAGCCGATGCTGCAGCTCACCCCACTGCTGCCGGCCACCGGCCGACGGCACCCGCACCACCTGGTTGGCCTCGACGGCGCCCGAGTCGGCGTTGACCACGGCGTGGAAGCGCGGCAGCGCCTCGGCGGCCGTGTTGGTCTCGGCGAGGACCCGGCGCGCGCGGGGCAACGCGATCCGCAGCGAGAACTGTGCCACCAGCGCCGGCCGGCCCCACAACGCCTCGATACCCGACACGTCCTGGCTGGCCAGCACCAGATGAATGCCCTGCGACCGGCCCCGCCTGGCCAGGTCCTCGAGCAGGTCCACCGCCTCGGTCGCCACCGCGTCGCGCCCGGAGAGCAGCACCTGGAACTCGTCGACCACGGCGACGATCCGTGGCCAGTTGCCGTCGCGGTCCTCGGCCCGCAGCTCCGCGAGGTTGGTCGCCTCGTGCCGCTTGGCCGCCTCGGCGCGCCGCCGCAACTCCTCGTTGAGGAAGCGCAGCAGCGCCAGCCCGAACTCCCGGTCCGTGTTGACGTTGACGCCGACCAACCGCACGTGCGGCAGCCAGCTCGGGTCCCGCCGGCCGGGCGCGAACCGGGCGAACGACACCCCCTCCTTGAAGTCGAGCAGGTAGAACTCCAGCTCCGACGGCGGGTACCGGGCGGCGAGCGCGCCCATCCACGCGTAGATCAGGTTGGTCTTGCCGGTGCCGGACGGCCCGGCGATCAGCGCGTGCGGCGGGTAGTCGCTGAGCGTGACGCGTACCGTGCTGCCCTGCGGGCTCTCGCCCAACGGCGCCGTCAGCGCCGTCGCCGACCGCTCCTGCCAGTGCACCTGCGGCAGCAGGCTGTCCAGCCCGACCGGTGCCGGCCCGGCGGCGACCTCCTCCGCGAGCCGCCGGCAGGTGGTGGTGGCCAGCTGCGGCGGCGGGCCGTGGTCCAGCTGCACGGGCAGCGACCCGCAGCCGCCCACCCGGGCCTGCGGGCCGGTGGCCGCCTCGATCGCCTCGACGCCGGGTCCCCCGGCCACGGCGATGCCGCGGACGATGAGGTGCACGCCGCACGAGGC
>DASQDS010000731.1:0-2406 GCA_035634075.1 Pilimelia sp.
GGAGTGCAAGCTGGCCCCGCTGGCGATGGAGATGCTGCGGGACATCGACGAGGACACCGTCGACTTTCAGGACAACTACGACGGCCGGGCCAAGGAGCCGACGATCCTGCCGGCGCGCATCCCCAACCTGCTGCTGAACGGCTCCGAGGGCATCGCGGTCGGCATGGCCACCAAGATCCCGCCGCACAACCTGCGAGAGATCGCCGCCGCCGTGCAATGGTGCCTGGACAATCCGGACGTCGACGAGGCCACCACGCTTGACGCGCTGGTCGGCATCGTCAAGGGGCCGGATTTCCCGACCCACGGGTTGATTGTCGGCACGACCGCCATCCAGGAGGCGTACCGCACCGGCCGCGGTTCGATCCGGATGCGGGCCGTCGTGGAGGTCGAGGAGGACCCGAAGGGCCGCGCCCTGCTGGTCGTCACCGAGCTGCCGTACCAGGTCAATCCCGACAACCTCGCCGAGCGCATCGCGGAGCTCGTCAAGGAGGGCAAGCTCGCCGGCCTGGCCGACATCCGGGAGGAGTCGTCCGGCCGGACGGGCATGCGGCTGGTGCTGGTGCTCAAGCGCGACGCGGTCGCCAAGGTGGTGCTGAACAACCTCTACAAGCACACCCAACTGCAGGAGACCTTCGGCGCCAACATGCTGGCGCTGGTCGACGGCGTGCCGCGCACCCTGAACCTCGCTCAGTTCGTCCGCTACTACGTCGGCCACCAGATGGAGGTCATCTACCGGCGCACGGCGTTCCGCCTGCGCAAGGCGGAGGAACGGGCCCACATCCTGCGCGGCTACGTCAAGGCGCTCGACGCCCTGGACGAGGTCATCGCCCTGATCCGCCGCTCGCCCACCGTCGAGGACGCGCGCGGCGGCCTGATCCGGCTCCTGGACATCGACGAGATCCAGGCCACCGCGATCTTGGACATGCAGCTGCGCCGGCTGGCCGCGCTGGAGCGCCAGAAGATCATCGACGAGTTGAACAAGATCGAGCTGGAGATCGCCGACCTCAAGGACATCCTGGCCAAGCCCGAGCGGCAGCGGAAGATCATTTCGGACGAGCTGGCCGAGCTCACGGCCAAGTACGGTGACGAACGCCGCACCCGGATCATCCCGTTCGACGGCGAGGTCTCCATGGAGGACCTCATCGCGCGGGAGGAAATGGTCGTCACGATCACCCGTACCGGCTATGCCAAGCGGACGAAGTCGGACCTCTACCGGTCGCAGAAGCGCGGCGGCAAGGGGGTCAGCGGCGCCACGCTGCGCCAGGACGACATCGTCAGCCACTTCTTCGTCTGCTCCACCCACGACTGGATCCTGTTCTTCACCAACAAGGGGCGGGTGTATCGGGCGAAGGCGTACGAGCTGCCGGAGGCGAACCGGGTGGCCAAGGGACAGCACGTCGCCAACCTGCTGGCCTTCCAGCCGGACGAGCACATCGCCCAGGTGATCCAGATCTCGGATTACCAGGTGGCCCCGTATCTGGTGCTGGCCACCAAGGACGGGCTGGTGAAGAAGACGCGGCTGGACGAGTTCGACTCCAACCGCAGCGGCGGCATCATCGCGATCAACCTGCGCGACTCCGACGAGCTGGTCGGTGCGGCCCTCATCGGCCCGGCCGACGACCTCCTCCTGGTCTCCAAGCAGGCGCAGGCCATCCGCTTCAACGCCACGGACGACGCGCTGCGCCCGATGGGGCGGGCGACCTCCGGCGTCATCGGGATGCGGTTCTCCGGCGGCGACGAACTGCTGGCGATGGAGGTGGTCCGCGAAGACATGGATGTGCTGGTGGCCACCGGCGGGGGGTATGCGAAGCGCACCCCGATAGAGGAGTATCCCGTGCAGGGGCGGGGGGGCAAGGGGGTGTTGACCGCGCGGATCACCGAGCGCAGGGGCGGCCTGGTGGGCGCCGTGGTGATCAACGCCGACGACGAGCTCTTTGCCATCACCAGCAACGGTGGTGTCATCCGGACTCCGGTGAAGCCTGTACGCCGCACCCGGGATCGGAACACAATGGGGGTCAAGCTGATGGACCTCCCGGACGGTGTAAACCTCGTGGCCATCGCTCGCAATGCCGACGAGCCCGACGAACAGGATTAGTTCATGACGGAGACACAGGCGACGCCGGGTGCCACGGGGGCCCCGACAACGCAGGCCGACCCGGACGACGCCGAGAACGGCGCGCCGGCGGCCGCGTCCGGTCGGGCGGCTGTCGGCCGTGCCACGGTCCCCGGCGACTCGCCGTCCCCGAAGTACACCCGCGCACCCGGCATGGTCCCCCCGCCCGACCGTCCGGCGGCCGACCGTCCGGCGCCCGACGGCGCCGGGCCGGACGCGGGCGGCGCGCCCACGGCCGCGGCGGCGCCCCTGAGCCCGCCCACGGCCCCGCCGGGTCCCGCCAAGCCGCCGGT
>DASQDS010000732.1:0-6148 GCA_035634075.1 Pilimelia sp.
TCGCCGACCGGTTCGGCAACCAGGTGCTGGTGCTCTCGCTGGACGTCCGGCGCGCGGCCTGGGGCTTCGAGGTCACAACCCACGGCGGCCGGCGCGGCACCGGGCTGGACGCGGTCGACTGGGCGCGCCGCGGCGCGGAGCTCGGCGCCGGCGAGATCCTGCTGAACTCCATGGACGCCGACGGCACCAAGGAGGGCTTCGACCTGGAGCTCATCGGCGCCGTCCGGGCGGCCGTGTCGATCCCGGTGATCGCCAGCGGCGGCGCGGGCGCGGTGCGGGACTTCCCGCCGGCGGTGGCCGCCGGGGCGGACGCGGTGCTGGCGGCGAGCGTGTTCCACTTCGGCGAGCTGACCATCGGCGAGGTCAAGGCCGCCCTGCGCGAGGGCGGCCACCCGGTCCGCTAGGCCGGTGCGTCGGCGGGCAGGGCGGGCGGCGGTGCGGCGCTGACCGGGGTCGGCGGGACGGTCAGCAGCGGGATGAACAGGTGGGCCAGCGGGCCGATCGTGACGGCGTACAGGATCGTGCCGACGCCGACTGTCCCGCC
The DNA here is from genome assembly GCA_035634075.1 of Pilimelia sp. GTDB lineage: Bacteria > Actinomycetota > Actinomycetes > Mycobacteriales > Micromonosporaceae > DASQDS01. The sequence goes on from DASQDS010000732.1 coordinate 545, forward strand.
CAGGAGCACGCCGATCCCGAGCACCGTCAGCTCGATGACCGTGCGGACCACGCGGATCGAGCGGCCCGGGCGCAGGGCGACGTAGCCGGTCATCAGGCCGTCGCGGGGGCCGGGCCCGAGGCGGGCGCCGATGTACAGGCCGGTGGCCACGCCGTTGAGCACGATGCCGGTGACCAGCATGGTGATCCGGAGGGCCAGCGGCCCGCCGGTCGGCAGCACGGCGAGCGCCGCGTCCACGGCCAGGCCGATGACGATCACATTGCTGACCGTGCCGATGCCGGGGCGCTGCCGCAGCGGGACCCACGCCAGCAGCACCAGAGCGCCGGTCGCGATGACCACCCAGCCGAACCGGAGCCCGGTGGCGTCGGCCACGCCGTCGTGGAACACGTCCCACGGGTCGAGGCCGAGCGTGGACTCGACCATCAGGGCCATGCTCACGCCGTACCCGATCAGGCCGAGCTGGAGTTGCAGGAAGCGCCGCGCGAACCGGTCACGCCAGGTGGTATTGCCCTCCGCGGTCATGCATGCCACTCTGAGGGCCAATCGCGGCCAGCGGGAGAGCCAATCCGGGGGTGGTGGCCTTGACAAGCACCGTACGCGGCGTCCACCTGGCCCGCCTGCTCGGCCAGTGGCACGCGCTGCCGGGCCGCCGGCGCAACCCGGACTACGCCGCGCTGGCCGACGCAACCCGCGGGCTGCTGGCCGACGGCCGGCTGCCGCTGGGGGTGCGCCTGCCGGCCGAGCGGGAGCTCGCCGACGTCCTGCGGATCAGCCGCACCACCGTCACGGCGGCGTACCGGCAGCTCCGGGAGACCGGCCACCTGACCAGCCGGCGCGGCGCGGGGAGCTGGACCACCCTGCCGGTCGGCCACCGCGTCGCCAGCAGCGGCCTGTGGACGCCGATCGACGACCTCGACATGATCGACCTCGGCTGCGCGGCGCTGGCCGCCCCGCCGGAGCTGGCCCCCGCGGCCCGCGCCGCGGCGGAGGACCTGCCGCGCTACCTCGGCGGGGCCGGCTACCACCCCACCGGGATCGTCGAGCTGCGGGCGGCCGTGGCCGCCGGCTACGCCCGCCGCGGGCTGCCCACCAGCCCAGAGCAGATCATGATCACCAACGGTACGCAGCACGCGCTGGACCTCGTGCTGCGGCTTGCCGTGCCGGCCGGCTCGGGCGTGCTGGTCGAGTCGCCGACGTATCCCAACGCCCTGGCCGCCATCTCCGCCCGGCGGGCCCGGATCGCGACCCACGGGATCGGGGCGGCCGGCTGGGACGCCGAGCTGCTGCTGGGCACGCTGCGCCAGACGCGCCCGCGGGTGGCGTACCTGATCCCCGAGTTCCAGAATCCCACCGGCCACCTGATGCCGGCCGACCTGCGCGAGCGGCTCGTGGCCGCGGCCCACTCGGCGGGCACGGACCTGGTGGTGGACGAGTCGTTCGTCGACCTCGCGCTCGACGGGGCGCCGATGCCGCCGCCCGTCGCCGTGTTCGACCGGCACGCCCGGGTGATCTCGATCGGCGGGACGAGCAAGCCGTACTGGGGCGGGCTGCGGATCGGCTGGATCCGCGCCTCGTCCCCGCTCGTGCAGCGGCTGGCGGCGGTGCGCGTCGGCGTCGACATGGCGAGCCCGGTGCTGGACCAGCTCGTCGCCGTGCGGCTGCTCGAACACGCCGACACCATCGTCGCGGCCCGCCGGCGCCAGCTCGCCGCGCAGCGCGACACGCTGGTCGCCGCCGTGCGGGCGGAGCTGCCGGAATGGCGCTGCGTGGTGCCGACCGGCGGCGTGACGCTGTGGGCGGAGCTGGACGGGCCGGTGTCGAGCGCGCTCTCCCGCGCGGCCGAGGCCATGGGTGTCCGGCTGGCGCCCGGCCCCCGGTTCGGGCTGGACGGCACGCTGGAGCGGTTCCTGCGCCTGCCGTTCACCCTGCCCGCCGCCGACCTGGTGGAGGCGGTGCAGCGCATCGCCGCCGTCCGGTACGACCTGGATCGCGTCAACCGTCCCCAGTGGAGCGTGCCGGCCGTGATCGCCTGAGCCGGGCCACCTGGCATAGTTGCCCGGTGGCGTCCCATCTCAAAGCCCTGCTGACCAGCCCGATGCGGCCGGTCACCGAGGGGTCGCGGGTAACTCCGCTGGAGCTGTTCTTCGACCTGGTCTTCGTCTACGCGCTGACCCAGGCCACCAGACTGATGGCCGACGACCTGAGCTGGCTGAGCACCCTGCGGGGGCTGCTGGTGGTCGCGCTGCTGTGGTGGTGCTGGTGCTGCTACGCGTGGCTGGGCAACACGGTGCGCGCCGACGAGGGGGTCACCCGGATCGCGCTGTTCGCCGTGATGGCCACCATGTTCGTCGTGGCGGTGACGATCCCGGAGGCGTTCGACGACATGCCCGGCGGGCTGTCCGGGCCGGTGGTTTTCGCCAGTTGCTACCTGGTCGTCCGGGTGCTGCACCTGGTCATCTACTGGTACGCCGCCCGGGGCGACGCCGGCCTGCGCCGCCAACTCGTCAAGGCGTCGGCGCCGATGGCGAGCGGGGCCGTCGTGCTCTTCGCCGCCGGGCTGCTGCCCCAGCGGCTGCTCACCGACCCGGCCGACGTGGACTTCGCCCGCACCGCGCTGTGGGCGCTGGCGCTCGCCGTCGACTACGCGGGCGTGATGGCGACCGGCGCCGAGGGCTGGCGCATCAACTCGGCGGTGCACTGGGCGGAGCGGCACGGCCTGATCATCATCGTGGCGCTGGGCGAATCGATCGTGTCGATCGGTGTGGGTGTGACGAACATGCCGATCTCCTGGCCGATCATCATCGCGTCCGGGCTCGGCATCGCGGTGGCAGCGGCCCTGTGGTGGGCGTACTTCGACGTGATCGCCATCGCCGCCGAGCGGGTACTGCACCGCGCCACCGGCGCCCAGCGCGCGGCGCTCGGCCGCGACTCGTACACGTACCTGCACCTGCCGATGGTCGCCGGGATCATCCTGCTGTCGCTGGGGCTGAAGAAGGTCCTCGAGTACGTCGGCGACACCGCACACCACGACCTGAGCGACCCGCTCAAGGGCATCGGCCTGTACGCGCTCTACGGCGGGGTGATCCTCTACCTGCTCGGGCACCTGGGGTTCCGCCTGCGGAACATGCGCAGCGTCAACTGGCTCCGGGTCGGCACGATGCTGCTGCTCGCCGCGCTGATCCCGGTGGCGAAGCTGGTGCCGGCCCTGGCGGCCCTCGCGATGCTGACGGTCGTCTGCGTCGGGCTGGTCACCGTCGAGGTGCTGCTGTTCGCCGAGGCCCGGCACGCGCTGCGCTCCGGCGCCCACGACCCCAGCCCGACGCCCGCCCCGGCCGACTGACCCGCAAACCCGCGCCGGCCAAGCGCGCGGCCGTTCGGATCCCGGTCCCGTGGCTACCGTTTCGGGGGGTCGGGGGACCAAGATCTGGGCGAGGCTAGATGGCGGCCACCGTGCCGGCGTACATCTTCTCGATGTCGTTGGCGAAGTTGGACTCGACGCCCCGGCGCTTGATCTTCATAGACGGGGTGACCTCGCCGTCCTCGATCGTCAGGTCGCGGGGCAGGATGGTGAACTTCTTGATGGTCTCCCAGCGGTTCAGCTTGCCGTTGAGCTCCGCCACGTAGCCCTCGACCATCGCCTGCGCCTCCGGGGAGGTGACCAGGTCGGTGTACGGGCGACCGGCCAGCGGCGTGCCCGCGGCCCAGCCCGCCAGCGCGTCCTGATCGAGCGTGACCAGCATCGTGCAGAAGTTGCGCGCCTGGCCGATCACCACGGCCTGCGAGGTGTACGGGCAGATCGCCTTGAACAGCCCTTCGATGTGCGATGGCGCGATGTACTTGCCGCCCGAGGTCTTGACCAGGTCCTTCTTGCGGTCGGTGATCGTCAGGAAGCCCTCGTCGTCGAGCGCGCCGATGTCGCCGGTGCGGAAGAACCCGTCGTCGGTGAACGCCGCGGCGGTCTCCTCGGGCAGGTTGTGGTAGCCGCGCATGACCGGCGTGCCGCGCAGCAGCACCTCGCCGTCGGCGTCGATGCGGCACTCCAGGTCGCCGAGCGCCTGACCGACCGTGCCGATCTTCAGCTGGCCGGGTCGGTTGACGAAGCTGCCCGCGCTGGTCTCGGTCAGCCCGTACCCCTCGAGGATCGGCAGGCCCGCCGCCGCGAAGAAGTCGCCGATCGTGCGGCTCAGCGGGGCGGACCCGGAGACCAGCACCCGGATCCGGCCGCCGAGGCGCGCCTGGAGCTTGCTGAAGACCAGCTTGTCGGCCAGCGCGTACTGTGCCTTCAGGCCAGCCGGCACGGGCCTGCCGGCCTGCTCCAGGGCCACCTTGGCCAGGCCGGTGCGGCGCGCCCACGAGAAGATCTTCGCCTTCGCGCCGCCGGCGTCGAGGGCGGTGGTGACGGCGCGGTTGTAGACCTTCTCGAACACGCGCGGCGCCGCGCACATCAGCGACGGGCGGATGACGGCGAGGTTTTCCACCAGCTTGTCCACCCGGCCGTCGACGTAGGTCGGCAGGCCGACGTGGATCACGCCGCAGAGCAGCGTCTTGCCGAACGAGTGGGACAGCGGCAGCCAGAGGTACTGCAGGTCGTCGGCGCGCAGCAGGTCGAAGTGCCCCTGCACCACGCCCTCCCAGCACCAGCCGGCGTGCAGCAGCTCCACGCCCTTGGGCCGGCCGGTCGTGCCGGAGGTGTAGATCAGCGTGGCGAGCTGGTCCGGCTGGATCTCCGCGACGATGTTCTCGATCAGCTCGGGCTCGTCGGCCAGGACGCGGGTGCCGCGGGCCTCCAGTTCCGCCATCGTCAACTGCGGCGGGCTGGCCGCGGGGTCCGCCTGGCCGTCGATGAGCACGACGTGGGTCAGCGCCGGCAGGTTGGCCGCGGCCAGCTTCGCCGCCTGCCCGGCGTCCTCGGCGATCGCCACCCGGGACCCGGAGTCCGCGATGATGTACGCGGCGTCCTCGGGCTCGGTGCTCGGGTAGACCGTCGTCGTGGCGGCGCCGGCGCACATGATCCCGAGGTCGGCGATCACCCATTCGAGCCGGGTGTTGGCCAGGATGGCGACGCGGTCCTCGTTCCGCACGCCGAGCTGGCGCAGGCCCGCGGCCAGCGCTTTCGCGCGCTGCGCCGTCTGCGCCCAGGTGAGCCACACCGCGCCGGACCCGGCGGGCCCCGGGTGGCCGAACGCGTCCCGGTCCGGCGTGGCCGAGACGCGATGGAGGAACATGTCCGGAATCGAGCGGTACGGGACGTCGAGAGCCATTGCTGAGCCGCCTTACCGTGTGCGTGCGTGACCGCCATCACGTTAATGATGTGTAGAGGAAGGGTATTGCGCCGGGCCGCCCGCGGCCAGCGAAGTCGTGTCGGCCCGCCGGTCGGGTTTTCGCGGCGTCACCAGCCGAGCGCGGTCACAGGCCGAGGCGGGCGCCGCGGAGCCGCTCGGCCACCTCGGCCGGGCCGTCCACCTGCACCCGGGCCGCCCGTTGCCGGCCGGCGAGGAACAGCACCAGCTCACCGGGGGCGCCGACCAGCCGGACCGCCGGCCCGCCCGCGCCGGCGCGGGTCTCCCCGGGCCCCGGCGCCTGCACCAGCACGGCGCCGCGGAA
>DASQDS010000733.1:0-5064 GCA_035634075.1 Pilimelia sp.
CCGCCCGGCGTGTCGTGGCACCAATCCCTTGATCACGCGGGCGAGGCGAGGCGGGGCGAGGTGGGCGGGGAGGGGGAGGGGTGGGGTGGGGTGGGGGAGGATGGGGGCGTGATGGGGCGGGGTGAGGTGGTGGTGCGGCGGGCGGGGGAGATCGCCGAGGAGGTGTTGTGGCCGTCGGCCGGGGCGGTGGACGCGGCCGACCGGGTGCCGGCGGGCCATCTCGACCTGCTCGCCGCCGAGGGCTTCTACGGCCTTGCCGCGCCGGTCGACCAGGGCGGCCTGGGCGACGACATGACGGTCGCCGGCCGGATCCTGGAGACACTGGCCAGCGGGTGTCTGGCCACCACATTCGTGTGGATGCAGCACCACGGGGCGGTCATCGGCGTGGCGTACTCGGCGATCCCCGGCCTGCGGGAGAGGTGGCTCGGCCCGCTGGCGCGCGGGGAGCGGCGGGCCGGCCTCGCGCTCGCGGGCCTGCGACCCGGGCCGGCGATGCTGCGGGTGCGCCGGGTCGGCGGCGGGTACGCGCTCGACGGCGAAGTGAGCTGGGTGACCGGGTGGGAGATGGTCGACACCGTCCAGGTGGCCGCGCGGGACGCCGACGACGTGGTGCATTTCCTCCTCGTCGACGCGCGCACCGCCGCCGGCCTGGCGGTCACCTCCCTGGATCTGGTGGCGGCGCAGGCCAGCCGGACGGTCCACCTGCGGTTCACCGACCACCCGGTGCCGGCGGAGCGGCTGGTCAGCACGCAGCCGTACGCGGAATGGGCCCGCGGCGACGCGGCCGGCTCGGCGCTCAACGGCTTCCTCGCGCTCGGGGTGGCCAACCGGTGCTGCCGGCTCCTCGGGCCGAGCCCGCTGGACGCCGAGCTGGCGGCCTGCCGGGCGGCCCTTTCGGCGGCCGACGCGGCCGGCACGGCGACGGCCCGGGCGGCGGCGTCCGAACTGGCCCTGCGGGCGAGCGCCGCGCTCGCGGTGCAGACGGGCAGCCGGGCGGTCCTGCGCGGCGGCCCCGCCGAGCGGTTGCAGCGGGAGGCGGCGTTCCTGCTGGTCTTCGGTTCGCGGCCCGGCATCCGGGACGCCCTGCGGGCTCGCCTGGCAGGAGCCGCGGACCTACGGTAACGTAAGTTACGACACCGTAGGTTTCTATCGCACCGGAGTTGTTTCGTGACGGAGTTGACCACCACCGCGCTGCTGCGCGAGCTCGAGCCCGTCGTGGCGACGAACCTCGATCGGCACCTCGCGGCGGCCAAGGAGTGGTTCCCGCACGAGTACGTGCCATGGACGGACGGCACGAATTTCGACGGGGTGCTGGGTGGGCAGGCGTGGGAGCCGGAGCAGTCGCAGCTGCCCGACGCGGCCCGCACCTCGCTGATCGTCAACCTGCTCACCGAGGACAACCTGCCGAGCTATCACCACGAGATCGCGGTGATGTTCGGCCGGGACGGCGCCTGGGGCACGTGGGTGCACCGCTGGACGGCCGAGGAGGGCCGGCACGGCACCGCAATCCGCGATTACCTCCTGACGACCCGCGCGGTCGACCCGGTGGAGCTGGAACGCGCGCGAATGACGCACATGGCGGCCGGCTTCGCCAACGCCCACCCGGACAGCGTGCTGCACTCGATCGCGTACGTCTCCTTCCAGGAGTTGGCCACCCGGGTGTCGCACCGCAACACCGGGCGGATCAGCGGCGACCCGCGGTGCGAGCAGTTGCTGGCCAAGATCGCGCAGGACGAGAACCTGCACATGGTCTTCTACCGGAGTCTGTTGGGCGCCGCCTTCGACCTGGCGCCGGACGAGGCGATGCGGGCGGTCGCGGACGTCATCGCCGCGTTCCAGATGCCCGGCCACGGCATCGAGAATTTCGCCCGCAAGTCGGCGCAGATGGCCACGGCGGGCGTCTACAACCTGCGCATCCACCACGACGAGGTGGTCACGCCCGTGCTGCGCACGCTGCGGGTGCTCGAGCGCACCGGGCTCGGCCCGGAGGGCGACCGGGCCCTGGAGGAGCTGGGCACGTTCGTGGCCGGGCTGGACAAGGCGGCGCGGCGGTTCACTGAGCGCCGCGACGCGACCCGGGACCGGCTGAGCCGGCGCAAGGCGGCGGTCGCGGGCTGACGAACTCCGGTGCCGCGGCGACCGATCGGGCCGCGGCACCGTGGTATGATCTGCGGCGTTGCAGTCTTGGTTTCCACGCGCTCGGTTCTTCGCGCACATTTGCCAGCGTCTGGTGGGTCCGACCCCCAGGCGCCTTTTGTGCTGCGCCGATTCGTGCGGTGCCGGTCTTACCGGCGAGGTGATCAACGCGGCGACGCGGAGCCCACACGGTGTGGACTCCATCAGCCTTGCTAAGGAGAAGACATGGCTGTCGGTACGGTGAAGTGGTTCAACGCGGACAAGGGTTTCGGGTTCATCACCCCTGACGGAGGCGGCCCCGACGTGTTCGCCCACTTCTCGGCCATCGCGGCGAACGGCTTCCGCAGCCTCGACGAGAACCAGCGAGTCGAGTTCGACATCACGCAGGGCCAGAAGGGTCCGCAGGCGGCGAACATCCGCACGATCTGACCACCACTACACACGGCGGCGGCCGCACCGGGGTTCCGGTGCGGCCGCCGTCGCGTTTTCCCCCCGGCGCCGCCGGGTACTTCGCCGGCGACAACGCCGGCGGACCCGACGGCCCGCCGCACGCGAACGCTGGGGAGGAGATCGCCGTGACCACACCGAACTCGTCGGGCGCCCTGCCGGCCGCCGCCATGGTGGCCGCCGACCTGACCGCCGACGACCAGGGCGACCGATCCGGGGAACTGGTCGGCGCCGCCGACGCGGCCGCCGACGCCGCCCGGGCCGGCGCGGACGTGGACCTGGACGACGCGCGGCGTGACTCCGACGGGGTGCCGGTCGGCCGGGCGGACGCCGAGGCCGACGCGGTGCGCAGCGGGGCGGACCCGGCCGACGTGTAGGCCCAGCCGCCACGGCAGTAGGCCGCAAATCCACAGAGAGCCGCACGACGTCAATGGCGCCGTGCGGCTCTCCTGTGTGCTCGTATCGAGGATCAGCTATTGCCGGCCCCGGCCGGCCTGTGGTGAGATATCGATACCGCGCGGTGCGGGGGCTGACGTACCGCACGCGGGTCGCCGGGCAGGTTCGACGTGAGTGGTGCGCCCCCATCGCAGGGGCTGCTCCCGCACTCCCACCCGTGTGACTAAGGAGAAAACCAACGTGAAGATCCTCCGCAGGGTGTCGGCAGCTGCCGCCGCCGCTGTGGTCGCCGCCGGCCTCATCGCCGTCGTGACGGCGACCCCCGCTCAGGCCCACGGCGCCATGATGAAACCCGGCAGCCGGACCTACCTGTGCTGGCAGGACGGCTTGACCCAGAACGGCCAGATCATTCCCAAGAACGCCGCCTGCGGCGCCGCGGTGAATGCCGGCGGTACGAACTCGCTCTACAACTGGTTCGGCGTGCTGCGCTCCGACGGCGGCGGCCGGACCCGGGGCTTCATCCCGGACGGCCGGCTGTGTAGCGGCGGCAACCCGGTGTACTCCGGGTTCGACATCGCGCGCGCCGACTACCCGGTCACCCACCTGACCGCCGGCGGCAACTTCAACTGGTGGTACAGCAACTGGGCGGCCCACCCGGGCACGTTCTACCTGTACGTGACGAGGGACAGCTGGAGCCCGACCCGGGCCCTGTCCTGGGACGACCTGGAGGCCACGCCGTTCCTGCAGGTAACCAACCCGGCCCAGACGGGCGCCGTGGGCACCAACGACGGCCACTACTTCTGGTCCGGCCGCCTGCCCGCGGGCAAGACCGGCCGCCACATCATCTACTCGGTGTGGAGCCGCTCGGACAGCCAGGAGACCTTCTACAACTGCTCCGACGTGACCTTCGACGGCGGTAACGGCGAGGTCACCGGCGTGGGCAGTGGCACCCCCGGCCCCGGCCCGACCACTCCCGGCCCCGGCCCGACCACTCCCGGCCCCGGCACGAGCACCCCGGCTCCGGACCCGCAGCCCGGCAACCGCGCGTGCTCGGCCACCTTCGCGGCGGCCAGCACCTGGCAGGGCGGCTTCCAGGGCCAGGTGACGATCCGCAACACCGGCACGTCGCCGATCGGCGGCTGGACGGTCGGCCTGAACCTGGGCAGCGCGACCATCCAGAACCTGTGGAACGGGACGCAGACCGGCACCGGCTCGGCGATCTCGGTCCGGAATGCCAACTACAACGGCACGGTGGCCGGCGGGGGCAGCACGACCTTCGGCTTCACGGCCAACGGCACGGCCGGCACACCGTCGCTCACCTGCGCCGCGAGCTGACCGGCACGACCTGACACGAGGGGCGGGCCCGGCGCTGGGAAACCAGCACCGGGCCCGCCTTCTCGTTGCGGGGGTACGGCGGAGCGTGCCGGTGCCAGGCAGGGGGCTGCCGGTGCGGCACGGCGTGGCCGTCGAGGGGAGCGCTGGCCCGACCAGGGATGTCGGGTACCCGACTGTAGAGCGACGTGAGCGACCGGTTGACGGCATATACCGACGGTCGGTACGTTGCCGCCATGGCGATTCAGGAGCCGACGTTCTTCATCCTCACCGCGCTGGCGGGGGCACCCCTGCACGGGTACGGCGTCATGCGCGCCGTGACGGAGCTGTCCGGCGGGCGCATCACGCTGCGCGCCGGCACGCTCTACGCCGCACTTGACCGCCTCACGGCCGACGGCCTGCTCACCGTCGACCGGGAGGAGGCGGTCGACGGCCGGCTGCGTCGCTACTACCGCCTCACCGACGACGGCGCCGCCGCGCTGGCCGCCGAGGTCGACCGGCTGCGGGCCAACGCCGCGCTGGCGGCGGCCCGGCTGCGGCGGCCCATCGGCCCCGGCGGCGCCGCCGTGTCGCCGGCCTGAGCCCCGAGGAGCCGCGAGTTGACCGACCACCCAGCGCTGCCCGGCACCGCCCCCCCGGCCGACCTGGCGCGAGCTGCCGACCTGGCGCGAGCTGCCGATCCGACGCTGGCGGCCGACGGGACCGGCGCCGGCCACCAGGCGCTTGCGCGTCGTTACCGGCGCCTGCTGCACG
>DASQDS010000734.1:0-6382 GCA_035634075.1 Pilimelia sp.
CGGCGCCGCGGCGGCGGGCGGCGGTCGCGGCGTCGGCCAGCCAGCGCCGGGAGTCCTCCCGCGGGCGGGCGGCGGCCCGCAGCCAGTCGAAGACGCGCAGGTAGTGCCGCAGCGTGGCGTCGTCGTTCAGCAGCAGGTCACTGCCCAGCGCCTCGATCGCCACCGTGCTGGCGTCGTCGGGGTCGGCGAACTGGTAGATCGAGAAGGCGGTGGCGGGCAGGTAGTACTCGCCGATCACCGCGCCGGGCGGCAGCACCCGCAACGTGACGTGCGGCAGGTCGGCCAGCCGGCACAGGTGTTCCAGCTGGTCGCCCAGCACGTCCGGCGGCCCGGCCCGGCCGGTGAAGGCCGACTCCTCCAGCACCGCCTCGTATCGCGGCGGGTCGCCGTCACCCTGGAGCAGCGACTGCCGCGCCGTGCGGGCGGCGACCTCCTCGTCCGTCACCGGCGGCGCGTCGGCGCCCGGCCGCGGCGCCCCGGGCCGACCGGCACCGGGTCGGCCCACGCCGGGCACGGCCGGCACGCGGATCGGCGGGGCGGCTTCGATCCGGCAGCGGGCGTAGTCCGGAGTCTGGAGCAGGCCGGGCACGATGAGCTGGCCGTACTCCAGGATCTCCGAACAACCCGCCTCCAGCTCGGCGTAGCCGCGCTGCCGGGGCGTCATCACCGGGTACGCCTGCAGCCAGGCCCGCGTGTTGCCGGCGTCACGGGCGATCGCCAGCAGCTGCTCGCGGAGCCGGCCGGCCACGCCGTACAGCTCCAGCAGGTCCTTGACGTCGGCGACGTCGGAGCGGCTCCGGCCGTTCTCGATGCGGGACAGCTTGGAGGCGGATGCCCAGCCGATCCGCTCGATCACCTGGTCGCCGGTCAGGCCGGCCGCCTCGCGGAGTCTGCGCAGCTCCACGCCAAGCCGGCGGCGTCGCACGATCGGGCTCGGCGCTCGGGCCACCGCGGGGACCCCTTCCTGAGGAGGTGTCGCTTTTGACCGACACAGTATCGGCCCGGCGGCACCGGCGTGCCGCCCACGGTGTGCGTGTCTCCCCCACCAGGGGGTGGGTCGGGCGCCCGGCCTGCCGGCCGGTCAGGCCGTGATCGTCGCCAGGTGCTTCTTGACCTGCGTGATCGTCGGGTTGGTGAGGGCGGAGCCGTCCGCGAAGCGCAGGGTCGGCACCGTCTGGTTGCCGCCGTTGACGCCCATCACGAACTCTGCCGCCGCCTCGTCGCGCTCGATGTCCACGACCTCGTACGCGATGCCCTCGCGATCCAGCTGGCTTTTCAGCCGATGGCAGTAGCCACACCAGGACGTCGAGTACATCGTGAGCATGAGTCCTCTTCCTCTTTTCTCCGCGTCGCGGGTTCGACACCGGGAACCAACGTCCGACCCGGCTGACATGATTCCCGGGTGACGCGCGAGGCGATCGACCGGGTGCTCACCGGGCTCGACCCCGAGCAGCGGACGGCGGTGACCGCGCCGGCCGGCCCGGTGTGCGTGCTCGCCGGCGCGGGCACGGGCAAGACGCGCGCCATCACCACCCGGATCGCCTACCGGGCGCTGCGCGGGGAGATCGCCGCCCGGCACGTGCTGGCCGTGACGTTCACCGCCCGGGCGGCGGCCGAGCTCCGCGCCCGGCTGGACGCGCACGGGGCCGGCGGCGTGCAGGCGCGGACATTCCACGCCGCGGCGCTGCGCCAGGTGCGCTACTTCGCCCCCCGCCTGCTCGGCGGCCGGGCCATGCCGGAGCTGATGGAGAGCAAGGCGCGGCTGGTGACGCTCGCCGCGGCCCGGGCCGGTGTCCGGGCCGACCGCACGGCCGCACGGGATCTGGCCGGCGAGATCGAGTGGGCGAAGTCGTCGCTCGTCGAGCCGGGGGAGTACGTGGTGGCCGCCGCGAAGGCGGGCCGGGAGCCGCCGTACGAGTCGGCGAAGGTGGCCGAGGTCTTCGGGGCGTACGAGAGACTCAAGCGCTCCCAGGGCGTGATCGACTTCGAGGACATGCTGCGGGCCGCCGTCTGGGGCATCGAGGAGCACGCCGATGTCGGCGAGCAGGTGCGAGCGCAGTACCGGCATTTCGTCGTCGACGAGTACCAGGACGTCAACCCCCTCCAGCAGCGCCTGCTCCAGGCCTGGCTGGGCGGCCGCGACGACCTGACCGTCGTCGGCGACGCCAGCCAGACGATCTACTCGTTCACCGGTGCCACGTCCGCCTACCTGGTGGACTTCCCGCGTACGCACCGGGGCGCGACCGTGGTCCGGCTGGTGCGCGACTACCGGTCCACGCCGCAGGTGGTGGCCCTGGCGAACGCCGTGATCCGGCAGGCCCGCGGCAGCGAGGCGCGACTGCGGCTGGAGCTGGTCGGCCAGCGCCCCGCCGGCCCGGAGCCGGACCTGCGCATCTTCGCCGACGAGCCGGCCGAGGCGGGCGGCGTCGCGCGGCGGTGCGCCGACCTGATCGCGGCCGGCACGCCGGCGCGGGAGATCGCGGTGCTGTTCCGCACCAACGCGATGTCCGCGGCGTACGAGGAGGCGCTGGCCGAGGCCGGCGTGCCGTACGTGGTGCAGGGGGCGGCCCGCTTCTTCGAGCGCCCGGAGGTGCGCTCGGCGATGGTGGCCCTGCGCTCCGCCACCAGGTCCACCCCGGCGGAGACGCCGCTGGTCGAGGCCGTCGTGGCCGCCCTGTCGGCGACCGGCTGGCAGGCCGGTGCCCCACCGCCGGGCGGTGCGGCGCGCGAGCGTTGGGAGGCGCTGGCGGCGCTGGTGACACTGGCGGAGGAGCAGCCGGCGGGGGTGCCGCTGACCGGCTTCTGTGCGGAGCTGGCCCGGCGCGCCGCGCAGCAGCACGTGCCCACCGTGGACGGGGTCACGCTGGCCTCCCTGCACTCCGCCAAGGGGTTGGAGTGGGATGCGGTCTTCCTGGTCGGCCTCTCCGACGGCACGCTGCCCACGACGTACGCGCGCACCCCGGAGGCCCTCGAGGAGGAGCGGCGGCTGCTCTACGTCGGCGTCACACGCGCCCGGCAGTGGCTGTGGCTGTCGTACGCCTCGGCGCGCGCCCCCGGCGGCCGGGCCCGCCGCCCGTGCCGGTTCCTGCCGCAGCTCGACCGGGGGGCGGAGCGGGCGGGCCCGGCCGGCCCGGGTGGCGCCAAGGCCGACCGCCGGCGTACGCAGGTCTCGCTGTGCCGGGCGTGCGGCGCGACCCTGCTGGCCGGCGCGGACCGCAAGCTGGGCCGCTGCCCGACCTGCCCGTCCGACCTCGACGAGGAGCTGCTGGAACGGCTCCGGGAGTGGCGGGTGCGGGTGGCCGGTGCCCAGAAGGTCCCCGGCTACGTCGTCTTCACCGACGCGACACTGGTCGCGTTGGCGGAACGCCGGCCGGGGCGCCCCGAGGAGCTGCTGGCCATCGCCGGGATCGGCCCCCGCAAGCTCGGCCTGTACGGCGCCGCGGTGCTGGCCCTGGTCGGCGGTGCGGCGGTCGACGACCTCGCACCGAAAAACTTTCCCCCAACAACTTCGTAAAATCGTTTGCCCTCCCGTGTAGGGCCGTCATAGCCTCTGGACACACCTTCGAGCCGCGGCGTCGATGCTGCTCGCTGGTGACAGATCGGTTCCACGGGACGAGACAGGTAGGAGGTGGCACCAGTGGAGACCATCACGTATGAGACGCGACCGTTGGCGCTGTCCGCTACCTGGGCTCCGGTGCCGGCCGTTCGGGTGACTGCCGGCGCGCCGCAGCTTCCGCGGGTTCACCAGGTCCAGATTCCGCTGGTCGGGGTCCTTGGCGGCGACGCGAGCTTTGGCACCAATGGATTCTCTGGCAAGGGTGACGGCATGGCCGCTAAGCGGCCCGTGATGGTTGCCCGCGGTGTTCCACCTCGAGGAAGGCCGGTCTGATCACTCAGACCACCGGCTCACCTCGAGGCCGCGGAACCCGCATACCGGGATCCGCGGCCTTATTCATTTCCATCAGGTTCCTGGCCACCAGATTCGCACCAGGTTCCTGCGAAGGGATCCAGATTGACCCCGGACCGGGTCCACCCAGTAGTTGCGGAACGGAACTGCACGATCGAGAAAGAGGTGAGCGCGATGAGTCTGGCGTTGGCCCCACTCGACTCGGACGTCGAGTCGGTGGCGGAACTGCCCTGTCGGAAGTTCGACCCTGACCTGTGGTTCTCTGACTCGCCGACCGAGCTGGAGCTGGCCAAGTCGCTCTGCGGGGACTGCCCCCTGCGGGCCGAGTGCCTGGCGGGCGCGGTGGAGCGGGCCGAGCCGTGGGGCGTGTGGGGCGGCGAGATCTTCGAGCGTGGCGCGGTCGTTCCGCGCAAGCGGCCCAGGGGCCGGCCGCGCAAGGAGGACGTTGCCCGCGACGCAGTTCTCAAGGTCGAAGTCGAGGCGCGGCTGGCGGCCAACGGGCTCG
The DNA here is from genome assembly GCA_035634075.1 of Pilimelia sp. Classification (GTDB taxonomy): domain Bacteria; phylum Actinomycetota; class Actinomycetes; order Mycobacteriales; family Micromonosporaceae; genus DASQDS01. The sequence goes on from DASQDS010000734.1 coordinate 4,413, forward strand.
CCGACACCCGCAGCGCCGTCTGGCTAGCTGCCTGACCTTCCTTCCATCCCTCACCTGCCACACGAACGGAGCACCGAGATCATGAAGCACAATGGGGCCACCCGGATGAGACTTATCAACGAAGCACTGTCCCGGGCCCGAATGCGTCGGCCTCAGGCCGTTCGCGCGACGACCGCTGAGGCAACCCGATCTGCTCGTGACGTCGCCCTGGCCGCTCGCCGGCGGGCAGCCCGCGAGCTGGGCATTCACTAGTCCGCAGCTAACAAGATCGACAAGTGAGCCAGGGCGGATCGATCCGGTTGACCGGTCAACCGGGTCGATCCGCCCTCGCTTGGTTCGGGCCGGTCAGCCCACTGCGGCGAAGCCGGGCAGCCACCGTTCGACGATCGACCGGTACGGCGCCCGGGCCTCCAGCTGGCAGAGCACCCCGATCGAGCCCAGCGTGACCCGGTGGATCAGCAGGTATGCCGGCGGCAGGTTGAGCTGCCGGCCGAGCTGGTACGCCGGGCCCTTCGGACTGCCGATCCGGGCCGCCTCCGCGCGCAGCCAGGAGCGGGTGAAATGGAAGTCGGGGGCGGCGATCGGCTCCAGCATCGGCAGCAGGAAATCCAGCACCGCCGTCGCGTCCACCGCCGTGTCCGCCTTGACGAAGCCCTCGTCCCGCAGCCCGGCCAGCACCGCCGCCGCGTCGCCGGCCAGGGCCTGGCGCGCCAGCCGACCGATCGGCTCAGGGTGGCCCTGGGGCAGCCGGGCCACCGCCCCGAAGTCGATGACCCCGAGCCGACCGTCCGGGAGCAGCCGGAAGTTGCCCGGGTGCGGGTCGGCGTGCAGCAGGCGGGCCCGCGCCGGCGCCGAGAAGTGCAGCGTCGCCATCAGCAGCCCGGCCCTGTCCCGGTCGGCCGCCGAGCCGCTGGCGATGACCGCCGACAGCGGCGTGCCCTCGATCCACTCGGTCACCAGCACCCGCGGCGCGGCCGCGAGCACCGCCGGCACGAGGATCTCCTCGTCGCCGGCGTAGGCCTTGGCGAACGCCCGCTGCGACGCCGCCTCGAGCTCGTAGTCGAGCTCCTCGCTGATCCGCGCCCGCAGCTCCGTGATGAGCGGCTTGACGTCCATCCCCGGTTGCAGCACCCGGAACAGCCCGGCCAGCCGGGCGAGCTGGTTGAGGTCGGCCACGAGGGCGTCGCCCGCCCCTGGGTACTGCACCTTCACCGCCACCGGCCGGCCCGCCTTGGCGCGCGTCCGCCAGACCGCCCGGTGCACCTGGCCGATGCTGGCTGCGGCGGCCGGCCGGTCGTCGAAATCGACGAACCGGCGCCGCCAGTCCGGCCCGAGCTGCTCGGCGAGCACCCGGTGCACGGTCGCGGCCGGCAGCGCCGGCGCGGCCTCCTGGAGCTTGGTCAGGGCCTCGCGGTACGGCCCGGCAAGCTCCTCGGGCAGCGCGGCCTCGAACACGCTCAACGCCTGGCCGAATTTCATCGCACCGCCCTTGAGCTGGCCCAGGACGCTGAACAGTTGCTCGGCCGTGCGCTGCTGCAACTCCGCGGAGACGACCTCGGACGCCATGCCGGTCATCCGCTTGCCGAAACCGAGCGCGGCGCGACCGGCGAAGCCGAGGGGTAAGGCGGCGAGCTTCGCGGTCCGGGCCGCGGCCCGGCGGGGGATGTCCGTCACCTGGCCATTGTTACCGACTAGCCGGGCCGACCGGTTGTGACGCTCGTCCACCTCGGCGCCGGCGGCGGCAGTCGCAGGCCGGATGCGGCGGCCACGAGCGCCGGCGCAGCCGCCCCGGCGCGCTGATCTCCGCCGTGGCGCCCAGGGTCTCCGGCGCCGCCCCGTCGAGGTGACGGAGGACCTCTGCCGCCGCGTACGCCGCCCCGGCCAGCACCGTCGCCGCGCCCGCCGGGTCCGGCCCGCCGTGGCCGCCGAGCTGTGCGGCGATCGCCGGCCACGCCGGGTCGCGGTCCTGC
>DASQDS010000735.1:0-2704 GCA_035634075.1 Pilimelia sp.
CGCGCCACCACGGGTCGCGGCCCATTCGCGGGCGGCGCGACCGAGCGGGACGGTGTCAGTGGGCTCACTCCCACCGGGCTCACCGTGGCTGGGCGCACCGTCGCAGGGCGCACCCGGGCTGGGCGCACCGTCGCCGGGCGCACCGCCCTCGGCGGCGGGCGGCGTGGCGGGCGGCGGCGGGCCGCCCGGTCTGGTCGGGGTGCGCTCGTCCCCCCAGGGCACCAGCCGCACCTGGTCGGCGGGTGAGCGGCCGCCGCCGACCACGGCGGTCACGACTGATTCGGGGCCCAGCATGCCCTGCACCCGGTGCAGGGCCCGGTGCGCCCGTTCGCGCTCCTCGCCGGACTCGCCCCACAGGCCTGGTTGCAGCCCGGCGTGCCGCAGCACCCCGTCGGGCACCAGGCGCAGCCGGACGATCCCCGAGGTCGGCCGCGGTGACCACCGCCCGCCCCCGCCGGGTCGGCTCGTCCCGGACAGCCAGCCGTCCAGCTGCCAGCGGACCCGGTCGGCGATCGCGGCGGCGGTGAGCAACCCGTCGTGCCGCCAGACCCGGTGCAGTTCCTCCCCGTGCGCGGTCACGGCTTCGATGCCGAGCCGGGTGCAGGCGAGCCCGTGCGCGGCCAGCCGCTCGTGCAGCCGCTCCGCGAGCGCCCGGGCGGCGAACGCCGCCACGTCCACGCGCTCCAGCGGCTCGTCGTAGCTGCCCGCCACCGTGAGCTCGGGCGGCGCCCGGCGGAGCGCCAGCGGGCGGGCGTCCTGCCCGCCGGCGAGCCGGTGCGCCAGCGCGGCGTCGAACCCGAACCGGGTCAGCACGTCGGCCGGGGGCAGGGCGGCGAAGCCACCGAGCGTGTGGATCCCCAGCCGGCGCAGGAGGTCGGCGAGCTGCGGCCGGTCGAGGGCGTCGACGCCCACCCCGGCAAGGAACTCGCGGGTCTGCCCGGGCGGCACCAGTCGCCCGGCCCGGGCGGCCAACCCCGCGGCGAACACCCCGTCCGCGATGCCGACCTGGCACTCCACCGCGCACGTCTGGGCGACGTGCTCGACGATCCGCTCGGCGGCCCGCTCCTCCCCGCCGAAGTACCGGGCGGGCCCACGGGCCCCGCCCGCGCACGTCCCGGGGCGCACCACCGCCACCCCGGCGACGACCGTTTCGACCGCCGCGACGACCATCTCGAAGGACCGGGCGTCCCGACCGGGATCGTGCTCCACGACGGTCAGTCGGGGGCAGCGATTCTGGGCCTCCCGCTTGCGCAGCCCCCGACGCACCCCGTCCGCGCGGGCCGCCTCGGAGCAGGCGACGACCCGGTTGGCGTGCAACACGGCCACCGGGCCGTCCGCGGGGACGCTGTCGACGATCTCCGCCGCGATGACGGGCCAGTCGGGGCACCAGACGAGCAGGGTCCGCACCGGTCGCATCAGCGTGCCTCGTCCGCGAGGTCCGCCCGTGCGGCGTCCACCAGCGCCAGCGCCGGCCGGCGGGGACCGCGCCCGGCGGTGGGCGGGACCCCGGGCAGGGCGGCCGACGCGGTCCCCGCCTTGACCAGCGCGGCCTTGTCCGGCGCCGACGCAACGCCGCTCGGGACGCCGCCCGGGACGCCCGGCATCCAGATGGTGACCTCCTTGGCCCGGGTGGCCGCGCCGCGGCCCCGGGCCGCGATCGCCAGCTGGCGGCTGCGCAGCCGCCCCCTCCCCTGGCCCAGCCCTTGCCACACGCCTCGGGTGACCTGCAAGGTCACGTCCGCCCCCACCCAGCGGCCGTACGGCACCAGCACACAACCCCGCTGCCGGGCGGGGGCGGCCAACCGGCTCGCGACCGACGCGGAGACGGCCGCGGGCACCGCGGTGACCACCACGTCCACCCCGTCGATCAGGGCGGCGACGACGGTGGGCCACTCCGGCCCCGGATAGGGCACGAGGGCGAGCCGGTCCAGGACGATGCCCGCCTCCGTGGCGGCCACCGCGCCGAACGTCGGGACCCCCACCACCGCGCACCAGGACCCCGCCCGGGACGCCTCCGCGAGCAGCGCCAGCAGCAGTGAGGAACTGCCCGACGGCCACGCCGGACGACCCGTCGCCACGGCGATGGTGCTGCCGCGGCGCAACCCCCGACCGGGCAGTACCCGGCTCAGCCCTGCCAGCACGGGCAGAACCCGATGAACGCCGGACGCGGTGTCGGCGTACTCCCGCGCCGGGCGGACCACCCCCGCCAAGACCGCGGACCGGACGGCCTCCAGACCGGCCATGGTCCACCTCACCCCCCACGTCGCCCACGACGCGTCTGTCGCCGGCGCCGGCGCGTTCGCCGCCGCGCCCCGCCTGTCGGGCCCCGCCCGTCACTCCCCCCCACCACCGCCCGGCCGACCCCCCGATCGGCCTCCCCTGGGCGCTTGCTCAGTCCGCCCCGGAGGACCGGGGCGGTACGTGAATCAGGCGGCCAGCCCGTCGAGGGGTGGCTGGTGGGCCACGCCGAGGGCGACCTCCACCACGGCCACGAACTGCTCGGCCGCGCGCAGCAGGTCATCGGCCTCGCGGGGACTGACCACCCGCGGGATGCCTGCCTCGGCGGCGGCGCGCTTGGCCGCGCCGGCGGCGAAGAAGGTGGCCCACTCGCCCAGCTCGGGCGCGACCTGGCCGAGCAGGACCCAGGCGCTGCGCGGGCGGCGCCGCCCGGACTCCGGCCGGGTGCGCGCGGCCAGCACCGCGG
>DASQDS010000736.1:0-3322 GCA_035634075.1 Pilimelia sp.
GTCCGCGGCGCCCATCCGGCCGCCGTGCCGCTCCACGATCCGGTGGCAGATGGCGAGGCCGAGGCCCGTACCCGGGTAGTCGTAGTCGCGGTGCGCCCGGTGGAAGCTTTCGAAGATCGCCGCGTGCTGTCCGGCCGGGATGCCGACGCCGCGGTCCGCCACGACGACCCGCACCCAGCCGGGCTCGGTGGGCTCGGTGGTGATGTCCACCCGCGCCGGGCGGCCCGGGTGGACGTACTTCAGGGCGTTGCCGACGAGGTTTTCCATGAGCTGCCGGACCATGGCCGGGTCGGCGGCGACCGGCGGCAGCGCCGCCACGTAGATGTCCGGGAAGAGCTGGTCCAGCCCGCCGCGCAGGCGCGCCCTGTCGGTGTTCACCGCGACCACGTCGTCGACCACCGTCTTCAGGTCCACCCGAGTGAGGTCGGGGGCGGCGTTGCGGGCGGTGGCGAACGCCAGCAGGTCGTCGATCAACGACCGCATGCGCTGGACGCCGGCGCCGATCCGGTCCAGGAACGGCCGGACCTCGCCGGGCGCCGCGGCCTCCTCCATCAGCTCCCGCAGCAGGTCCACGTAGCCCGCGACGCTGGCCAGCGGGCTCTTCAGGTCGTGGCTGACCAGCCCGGCGAACGCCACCAGCTCCTCGTTGGACCGCTCCAGGCCGGCGTTGGCCTCCGCCAGCTCGGCGTGGGCCCGGCGCAGCGCGCTCTCGCTGGCGCGCAGGCTGGTGATGTCGTGGGCCGCGGTGACCACGCCCAGCGGGGTGCCGTCCGAGGCCCGCAGCAGCCGGCCGTGCGCGGACAGCCAGCGCCGTGGCCGCCCGGGCGGCGCCACGATGAACTCGACGTCGTGTACCTCGCCCTCCCGCAGCGCCCGCTGCAGCGGCAGCTCCTCCGGGGGCATGGGCGTGACGCCGTCGGTGCGGAAGAAGTGCGCCATCGTATTGCTCGGCCAGCGCACTTCGCCGCCGTCAGCGACGTCCAGGCCGTGCAGCTCCCGGGCAGGTTCGTTCACGACCGTGAACCGGCCGGCGGCGTCGCACGCCACCACGATGACGTCCATCGTGTTGACCAGGGCACCGATGTAGTGCTGCTTGGCCCGCAGGGCGGCGGTCGCCTCCGCGACCCGGGCCTCCGCGCGGGAGCGGCCCCGGCCCAGCACGAAGACCAGGCCGGCCAGCAGGAGGCTCAGGACCACCAGGCCCAGCGAGCTGACCTCGTCGAGGTACCGCGCGCCGGTGGACAACCCCGCCTGGGGCGCCTCGGTGCGCAGCACCCAGCGCTGTTGGGCGACCTGGATGGCGACCTCGCGCCGCAGGCCGGAGCCGGTCGTCCCGGTCGCCTGCGCGGCGACCTGGACGGAACGGCCGTCGGCACCCACCGCGTACAGGGCGGCGCGCAGCCGGTCCTGGGACGCGTCGGCGAGGGCCTGCCCGACGAACTCCTCCCCGTGCAGCCCCATGATGAGCCAGCCGCGGAAGCCGCCCTGCGTCGCGCCGGCCGGTGCGACGCCGTACACGGGGGCGGCCAGCGAGAACGACTGCTGGCGCTGCTCGGGGGGCAGGTCCCGGTCCCGGATCAGCTCGTACGCCTCGGACACGGCCACGCGGCCGGCGCGGCGGGCCTCGGCGAGCGCGTAGGCCGGCTCCGGGCGCTGGGTCACGTCCTGGCCCTGCATGTCCACCGCGCGGCCGTCGAGCGCCCGGTACAGCACCACGAAGGCGTGCTCGCGCTGGCCTCGATGGGGCTTGAGGGTCAGGCCGGGGTCGCCGCGGTCACGCCACAGCCGCTGGACGGCAGGCATGGTGGCGCGGGTCGCGGGCACGACGTACGCCACCCCGGCGGCGCCGGGGAGTCGCATCCGGGCCAGCGGGGCGGTCAGTGCGGCGAACTCCGGGGGGGTGAGCGCCCCCTGGGCGCCGACCGCGGCGGCGGCCGAATAGACCGCGTCGACGTAGCGCTGCGCCTCGGCGGCCACGGCGGCACGGGCCAGCGCGGTGCGCCGGTCCAGATCCCGCTCGTTCGCGTGCTGCTCGACCCGGTGCAGGGCCAGCCCGGTCCCGGCCGCCAGGGCCAGCCCGGCGGCCAGGACCAGGGCGGTCAGGGGCACGGTCGCACGGATCCACCGGCGCAGCGTCGTCACACCTGCCCGGTCGGCTAACCGAACGGCAACCTGAGGGAACCCCGCCCGGCAACCGGGCCCGGGGTCAGGCCGACTCGGCGGCCGGCACGGCCGGCAGCCCGAAGACCTGGAGCAACCCGGTCACGGCGAAGACGCCGACGAGAAACGGGCTGGGGTTGACGACAGCGAAGCCGGCGCCGGCGCCGGCGGCCAGCCGGTACGACTTGATCAGCTCGGCGATCCCGGTCGAGTCGATCAGCGGCACGCCGCCGAGGTCGACCTGCACGCCTGCCGGCGCCCAGTCGGCGACCGCCCCGGTGACCGCGTGCGTGATCTGGGCCGCGTTGGCGAAGTCGACGTCGCCGACCACCGTGATCAACGCGGTGCCCGGCGCGGGCTCGGACCGGTGGACCGTCATCGCAGGGGGGTGGGCGTGCGGGTGCATGGGCGTAGTCAGGCGGGGATCTCGTCGACGACCCGGATGACGGAGCTGATGCCCATCATGTCGAGGATCCGGCGCACGGTCGGGCCGGGGCGCGCCACGACGAACTCGCAGCCGGCGGCACCGGCAACCCGCCAGAATTTGATCATCGTGGAGAAGCCGAGCGAGTCGCAGAACGTGACCCCGCTCAGATCGAGGACCACGCTGCCGGTGGACTCGGCGAGCGCCCGGTGCAGGGCCGACTCCATCTCTTCGACGTTCGACATGTCGATCTCGCCCTGGAGGGCCAGGGTGACACCCGCGCCGGCCGGTGGCCGAGTGATGGACAGGCCGGTACGCGTCATGGCCGAAGCGTAGCCCTTCGCGCCCGGAATGGAACTCGCCCGTGCGGCCCTCCCGGCGGGCCGGGATGCCGAATACCGCCCCGGCCGACGCGCAATGCGGAAAAATGCGAAAAGCGATGTGAAACACCGTCTTTGCCCCGCTCCCGACCGGAGGTGGTACCCGTGCGGCACGGCCCTCATGCCCCGACCGCCCGCGCCGCGGCGCTGCTCATGGCCGCCCTGCTCGGCACCACGGCGTGCGGTGACGGCGACGACGGGGCCGGCCAGGGTGAGCAACAGGCCGGCCGCCGCGGTGGCGTCCTGCGCGTCGTCGGCCAGGGCGGGGTGGACCACCTCGACACCGCCGCGGCCTACTACACCTCCACGTACGTGCTGGAACGGGCGTTCGCCCGCCAGCTCGTCACCTACCCGGCCG
>DASQDS010000737.1:0-5120 GCA_035634075.1 Pilimelia sp.
CACCGCGTAGCTGGCCGCGCCCGCCCCCGCGGCCAGGATGCCCGCGGCCACCGCGGCGGCCGTACCGCGGCGCCAACGGGACACCGCGACGGCCGCCGACGGCCGCTCGGGCCGGCCGGGCGGCAGCTGGCGCGTCTGGCGGACCTGCGCCAGCACCGTCTCGCGCAGCCGGGGCGGCGGCACGGACCAGGTCGCGTCGGCGAGCCGGGCGCCGGCCTCGCGCAGCTCCGCCACCTCCGCCGCGCAGGCCTCGCAGGCCGACAGGTGCCGGTCGAACGCGGCCCGCTCGATGTCGCTGAGGGCGTCCAGCACGTACGCGCCGGCCAGCGTGTGGATGTCGGTGGTCATCACGGCGCCTCCACCCCGATGCAGTCGCGCAGGCGGATGAGCCCATCGCGCATCCGAGTCTTGATCGTCGGTAACGCCGTGTCCAACAGCCCGGCGACCTCGCGGTAGGTGTAACCCTGGTAGTACGCCAGTTCGATGGCTTCCCGCTGGAGTCGGGTCAGGCCCTTCAGGCAGTGCCGGACCTGCTGCTGCTCCAGCCGGGTGGTGGCCTCGTCGACCACCTCGTCGTACGGGGTCTCGGCCGCCGTGGCGGCCAGCCGGCGGACCCGGTCGGCACCGGCCTGCTCCGAGCGCACCCGGTCGACGGCCCGGCGGTGGGCGATCGTGAAGATCCAGGCGGTCGCGGAGCCGCGGGCCGGGTCGTAGCGACCGGCCGTCCGCCAGACCTCGACGAGCACCTCCTGTGCCACCTCCTCGGCCTGCGCCGGGTCCCGCAGGACCCGCCGGGCGAGCCCGAAGACCCGGGGCGCGACCAGCTCGTAGAGGCCGGTGAAGGCTGCCTCGTCGCCGCGCGCAACCGCGCGCAGGAGGTCGTCCGCGCCGGCCGGCCGATCCTCAGGTGGTACGGCGGACAGGTGCGGGACCGGGCGCGCCGGGTCGGCACCGCGTTCACCCTGGGTCATGGGTTGCAGCCTTCCGTGGCGGGGGGAGCCAATCACGCAGGTCATTCGGCGCGGCGGGCCGGGCGGATGGGTGGGGTACGCGTCGGCCGAAAGACTCAGAGGCACCGACCGGGTGCCGATGGAACGTTTGCAGCACGACATGTCACTTCTATGGTGCGGAACACACCATAAACGAGAAAATGCCGTCAGACGTTTCCGACGACGACTGGAGACCGGTGGAGGAGCCCTCGCGGGACATCACTGCCGCACCGGCGCGGCAGCCCTGGTGGTCCCGGCCTGACGCCCGGGTAGCGGCGCTCAGCCTGCTGGTCGGCCTCGCCGCCGTCGTCAGCACGGCCGCGCTGGCCGCCGGCGGGGTGGCGCTGCCCCAGGGCGCCATGGGCCAGTTCGGGCTCCCGGGCCTCGTCCTCCTCTTCGCCGTCACCGAGGGCTTCGCGATCCACCTGCGGGTCCGGCGCGGCGGGCACGCGCTCAGCCTCACCGAGATCCCCATGGTGCTGGCGCTGCTCAGCCTGGACCCGACGATCGCCGTGCTGGCCCGGGTCACCGGCGGCGGGGCCGGACTGCTCCTGCTGCGCCGGCAACGCGGTGCCAAGCTCGGCTTCAACCTCGCCCTGATCGGCGTCCAGTCGGCCGTCGCCGCCGCCGTGTTCGGGGCGCTCGGCGACGCCGCGCCGCAGCTGACCCTGCGGGTGTGGCTGGCCTCGTACGCCGCCATGCTCCTCGCCGACATGGCCGCGGTCGTCCTCGTGACCGCGGCGATCTCGCTGCACGACGACCCGGGCGAGTGGCGGCGCCTGCCCGCCGCCATGCGCGGGGTCCCGCTCGTCGCCATCGGCACCACGATCGCGCTGGTCAGCGGCCTGGCGGTCGAGCGCAACCACTGGGCGGCGCTGCTGCTGGCCATCGTGTCGGTGGTCCTGTTCCTGGCCTACCGCGCCTACCTCGCGCAGCACCAGGGGCACGCCCAGGTCGATCAGCTGTACGCCTTCACCCGCGCGCTCGACGGCACCGACGACACCGACGACCTGGTGCGGGTGATCCTGGGGCAGGCCCGGGACCAGTTGCGGGCTGAGCACGCCGAGCTGGTGGTCCTCCCCGGCGACGGCCAGCCCGCCCGGCGGACCACCATGTCCGGGCCCGTGGGCACCATCACCCAGAGCCTCGAACGTGCACCCGAGTACGCCTGGTGGACGCCGGCGCTCGCTGGCCAGGCTGTGCTCGACCCCGTCCTCGCCGGCGAAAGCGGGGGCGGCATGGCGGTCCCGGTGCCGCTGGGCGAGGTCAACGGCGCGCTGATCGTCAGCGGCTGCCTGCCCGACATCGGCGGCTTCGACTCCGACGGCCTGCGCCTCTTCCAGGCCCTGGCCAACCACGCCAGCGTGTCGCTGGCCAAGGCGAGCCTGGTGGACCGGCTGCGCCAGGAGGCCGAGGAGAAGGAGTACCTCGCGCTGCACGACCCGCTCACCGGCCTGCCGAACCGGCGGCTCTTCCAGGGCTTGCTGGACGCCGCCCTCGACGCCGCCCGGCACGACGACAACGGCCCCGCCGTGATCCTGCTCGACCTGGACCGGTTCAAGGAGGTCAACGACGCGCTCGGCCACGACACCGGCGACGCCGTGCTCGGCGAGGTGAGCACCCGGTTGCAGGAGCGCATCGGTACGCGGGGGCGGGTGGCGCGGCTGGGCGGGGACGAATTCGCGCTGCTGCTGCCGCGGGTGCACTCCATCGAGGAGGCGCTGTCCGTCGGCGGCGACATCGCCCGGGAGCTGGAGCGCCCCGTACAGCTCGGGCCGCTGTCGCTCAACGCCCGGGCCAGCATCGGCATCGCGGTCGCCCCGGTGCACGGCGACGACACCCAGACGCTGCTGCGCCGCGCCGACGTGGCCATGTACGCCGCCAAGGGCAGCCGCACCGGCCTGCGCGTCTACCTGCCCGAGGACGACCAGAACACGCCACACCGGTTGGCGCTCATCACCGACCTGCGGGAGACCATCCGCCGCCGGGACCTGCTCGTGGTCTTCCAGCCGAAGCTGGACCCGCACACCGGCGCGGTGACCGGCGCCGAGGCACTGGCCCGCTGGCACCACCCCGAGCACGGCAACATCCCGCCCGACCAGTTCATCCCGCTGGCGGAGCACTCCGGGCTGGTCCGGCCGCTGACCCTGCACGTGCTGGAGGTGGCGCTGCGCCGATGCGCCGCGTGGCGCCGCGCCGGCCACGACCTGCACGTCGCGGTGAACCTCTCCCCCAACAGCCTGCTCGACCCCAGCCTGCCGGACCTGGTGAGCCGGTTGCTCAGCCAGACCGGCACGCCGGCGTCCGCCCTCACCCTGGAGATCACCGAAAGCACGATCATGGCGGACCAGGAGGGCAGCCTGGCCACCCTCAACCGGCTGAACGAGCTGGGCGTCAAGCTGTCGATCGACGACTTCGGCACCGGGTACTCGTCGCTGGGCCGGCTCCGCGAGCTGCCGATCCACGAGGTCAAGATCGACAAGTCGTTCGTGCAGCGGATCGCGATCGACCACCGAGACCGGGCGGTGGTCCGCTCGGCCGTGCAGCTCGGGCACGCGCTCGACCTCGAGGTCGTCGCCGAAGGCGTCGAGGACCAGGACACGTACAACTACCTGGCCCGCGAGGGCTGCAACATCGTGCAGGGCTACCTGATCTCCCGGCCACTGCCGCCCGACGAGTTCAGCGCCTGGCTGTCGAACCGGGCGGCCGGCAACGTGATCCACCAACGATTCAGCGCCTGACCCCCCGCCCGGGCACCATGGGCGGATGAAGGTGGCGGTGTTCGACATCGACGGCGTGGTGGCCGACGTCCGCCACCGCCTGCACCACATCGCCCGGCAGCCCAAGGACTGGGCCGGCTTCTTCGCCGGCGCCGCCGACGACCCGCCGCTGGCACCGGGGGTGACCCTCGCCCGGCGGTACGCGGCGGACCACCGGCTGGTCTGGCTGACCGGGCGGCCCGAGTCGCTGCGCCGGGTGACCCGCGACTGGCTGGCCCGGCACGACCTGCCGACCGGGCGGCTGCTGATGCGGCCCTCGCACGACCACCGCCCGGCGCGCGACTACAAAGCCGACCAGCTCCGCCGGATCGCCGGCTGGGGCGCCGTGGCCACCGTGGTCGACGACGATCCCGCCGTGACCGCGCGACTGCTCGCCGACGGCTGGCCGGTCCGGGTGGCCGACTGGGTGCCGTACGCCGAGTCCCTGCGCCAGGCCCAGGAGCGCGAAGGGCGCACCTGACCGGCGGCCCGTGGTGCCGGCTTCGTCGTTGCGGGTTGCCCGCTTCATCGTGGCGGGTTGCCCGCTTCGTCGTTTGCGGGTTGCCCGCCTCATCGGTCGCGGGTTGCCCGCTTCATCGGTTGCGGGTTGCCCGCTTCGTGCCTGGCGGGCCGCCGTTCCGGACACGGGGTCGGGCGCCGGCCGCGCCCGGCCGGCCCGACGCCGCGGGCTCGGTCCGCCCGCCGGACAGCGGTCGGCGGCGGCGCCGCGCAGGATCGGTGTCCCGGCCGGCGTCCCCGCCGGCGATCGACAAGGGAGCCGCCGTGGCGCAGGACGAGGCCGTCGAGCCCGCGCACCACGCTCTCCTGCCCCAGGTGCGCCGCGCCGTCACGCTGGCCGGCCTGGCGCCGCTGCTGGCCCTGCTCGCCTGGGCGACGCCGTACGTACTGGCCCGGCCGGCCGAGCTCGGCTACCCGTACGCGCTGCTCGTGGGGACGGCCGGGCTGATCTACCTCAGTTACGGCCGGTACGCCGACCCGGCCCGCTACCCCGCGGGCCCACCGCCGGCCGACCGGCCGCTGCCGGCGGCGCCGACCGTCAGCGTGCTGGTCGCGGTGCCGGCCGGCGTCGACCCGACCGCGGCCGTGCTCGCGGTGAACGCCGGCGCCCGGCCCGGACTGGAACTGATCGTCATCGCCGGGGCGCCGATGCGGGCACTCGACGACCTCGCCGCAGCACTGCCGCTCACCGCGCTGCCCGCGCCGCGCACCGCCGGGGCCGGGTTCGGAACCGGGTTCAGGGCCGGGGTCGGGGCCGGAGCCGGGTTCGGGGCCGGGGCCGGGTTCGGGGCCGGAGCCGGGTTCGGGGCCGGAGCCGGGTTCGGGGCCGGGGCCGGGTTCGGGGCCGAGGCCG
>DASQDS010000738.1:0-20851 GCA_035634075.1 Pilimelia sp.
GACCGGCCAAGGCCGCAAACGCTGGACCATGCGCTGGAAACCAGCGCTGAACGCGTTCGAGATGGCCTTCGAAGGCCGACTCGCCGCAGCCCGCAAGTAGTCCTCAACAACCTGGGTTACACCGTTTTCTTGACAGGCCCCGGCGAAGTGACGATTCTGTCGGAAGTCCACCAGACGGCTGGGCTTTGTCTCCATCAAACCTGGTGCAAGACACTGTAGTCGTCTATCCGGTGAGCAGTGACCCGTAGTTTGATTCGAAGAGCTTTGCGGTGTTGGTGGTGAGGTTGAGCCGCTGTTCCAGGTACAGGCGCCAGTATGCCTGCCACTCGTTGCTGTGTGGATCCTTGTAGTCGATCCGCAGGCCCAAATCGGTGGCATCGTCTGAATTGATCACGGCACCGTGAGATAGCCACCGGGCATTGTCAGTGAGGTTGGCCGCGACGGAGGTGTAATTGCCACCGTGATCTCGGAACATACCTTTCTTGAGCGAACTTTCGGCGAACTTCCGGGACCGAGCCAGTGCTTTACGGCACATGTCTAGTAGAGCTGGATCGTACTTGCTCATGAGGTGGCCGATGGCGGATGCGTCACCGCCGTTGATCCGGTTCACGAGGTCCTCGTACGCATCAATGTAGGACTGTGCGGGGCGGTTGCTTCGGTGGCCTTCCGTAGAGGTCGTGACGACTTGCGGATCGATCGGACCGAGTTCGCTCGTGTCGCTCATGACGATGGACTGAGCGGCGAGCGCGATGAGAGTCCCCGCGCTCTTGGCACAGTCGGGAACGATGATGCGGAGCTCTCCGTCGCTTCCCACCGTCTTGAGGAGCATGCTGGTGATCTTCTCGGCAGCGTCAACGTCGCCTCCGAGGGTGTGCAGCATGAGGTCGAGCTTCACCCCCCGTTTGACCTTGTACAGAAGGTCGCTGAGCGGCATGACATCGTCGCGCTCGATCAGACCCGCCGGACCGGAGATGTAGCAGATGAGGGTACGGCCGGTGGCGGCCTCGATCGCCTTGATCTGTTCCTGCCTGCGGTAACGGTCCGCCTGGGTAGCCCGGAAGAGCGGCGTCTGAGGCGGCTGCGACAGCTCCGCGAAGGCGTCGGTACCTCCGCCTTGGCTCTGTTCGGGTGGTGCTGGCGTTTGGCTCATCGTGGCGTTCCCCGCAGCTTTCCGGTTGGACGTGGTGCCTGGTCCGGCACCCAGGTGAGTTTTCCTCGGCGGATCCAGAAGTGGCACCGAGATCCGCAGTGGAGCGCGTCGATACTCGGCGTCACGGTGAGGAGTTGTTGATCCAGTACGGTCCATCGAGGTCGCCTCGATGGGGAAAGATTGAGCAAGATCCGTTCCGTGCGATGCTTCGGGCAGTCGAACGCGACCCAGGCTGCCTTGCCCGAACCTCCAACGAGGGTTGCCGATCGCGGCGGAAGGGTCACGGGTAGTTCGTCGGCCGCTTCGACGACGCCGAGGATGCGGTAGCGCCACGGCAGCGTTCGGATGCCTGGCAGTGTTCTCAGGAGTCGTGCGAGCGACGTCGTGGTGGCGTCTGCGAGTTGTCCTGGCTGGCGGCTGACGTTCAATTGGTATTCCACATCATTCCGAGGAACGGTTCGATGTCACCAGCGCCTAGCACGCCTGCGGCAGGGTCACAGTAGTGTCCGGGACGGACGATGCGGGCGTTCGTACTGATCTCGCGTTCGTGTGCGCGGACCAGCAGCTCCGACGGCGCAGGCTCGGGCCCGTATCGGGTTAGGCGCTCCAGCAGTTCGGCGACCGCGAGGCTGGCGACCAGGGTCGTGTAGGCGACGACGGCCGGCTCGATGGCGCCGAGTTCGGGGGCGTAGCCTTCCCGGGCTCGCAGCGCGCGTTCGTCGGGACTGAGTTGTTCGGCCATAGCGCGGGCGATGTCGATGCGTCCCCGACACAGTAGGCAGGGGTAGCCGGGGGCCAGAAGAGTGACCCGGCCATCGATGCCGAGTAGGCGTCCATCGGCACTGCTTAGCAGTACTCCGCAGTCGATGACGGGCAGGAGGTAGTAGCTCGACAGCCGGGACATGATCATGCGGCCGGCCTGGTCGTCGGTGCAGCCGAACAAGACGTCGCAGGTGCTCGCAGCACGTGCGAGGACCACGTCGGTGATCGCGCCCTGGTGACGCTCGACGTGCACGCCTGGCGCAATGCTCGCCACGTGTCGGGTCAGGGACTCAGCCTTCGGCATCCCGACGACGGCGGGGCTTGAGCCGTACACCCGGGTCAGGTTGGTGTCCTCCATGATGTCGGGGTCCATCAGCAGGAGCCGTCCGACACCGAGCCGAGCGAGCTGTTCCGTGACGGCCGAGCCAGTCCCGCCGCAGCCGATGACACCTATCCGCAGAGACCGCAGGACCGCCTGGATGTCGCCGCCGAACGCGCGTACCTGTCGGTCGTAGATCGACGGCACGTGCTCTTGCGGCGTGGAGTCGTACGCCGACGTGAGACGGAATCGCGGTCCGGTCAGCCACATCCGTTCGATCGGGCGGACTCCGGCACCTCTGACATGCCCAGTAAACTCCAGCCCGCCATCCGGGCCTGGGGAGAGTACCAGACTGCCGTAGAAGTCATGGCCCGTGCGCGTGCGGAATGTCTCCGTGAGCTGGTCGTCGACGCGGTGGTCATGGCGGCTCGGCACGGGCAGGCCGCCTGGATGTGTGTGTACCCAGATCGCCATGGTGCCGGTCTCTTCGGCGCGGCGGAGGGGCGGCACGAAGCCGCCGGAGGCGATCAGTAGCTCGTCGTCCTGACGGATCAGATACCTTTCTTCAGGGACCTCATGCAGCTCCCGCGCGAGGACGCGAAGGTCACTGCCATCTTGGGCGACGCCGGCGAGTAGTACGGCGCCAGTCTCGATCGGTCGCCGGGCGATGCGGGTGAGTTCCGCAGCGATGAGGTCGGGAAGTACAAGGGTGACGGTCATGCTGCCCTCCGAGCGGAACGGGCGATCTCTCCGCGGACCCTGGCCAAATAGCTCTCGAGGCCGTCAACGTGTGCCTGCCACTGGTTCGCCTGAAAATGCCGGGACCATCGCTGCCAGGTGCGGCCGAGGTAGGACTCGGTCACTTCGGTGGCTTGGGGCCGAGTTCCATCGGCAAGGAAGAGCGGGGGGTCGCACCACCACATATCGGGTGGCACGTCGGGATAGCCGGGCGCGAGGCGTAGCAGCAGATCGGTCTCCGTCTGGCGGTAGCCGGAGGGAACCGGCCATGACTGTAGAACGACGCAGATCATGCCGCCCTCCTGGTGCAGGGTGTATGTGATCTCCCGGTCGTTGAGGAAAGCCATGTCATCCGAGGGCAGCATGATCTTGACGCTCCTTGGTCGCGTCTACCGGCGACCCGGGTTGATCTGGCCTGGGGCGGTGAAGAACCGAAGGCCGTTACGAATCGTGACAACCTCGTCGTCGGCGATGAGTTCGTCGTCCTGCCCTGGCCGCACCTCATAAAGATCACGGTCGGGCGGGATGGGAGTGGGCGGCACTCGGCGCAGCTGCGCTCCGGTCATGTGCTCCTGGTCGACCTCGTACTGCTCGCGGTCGATCTTGATCTTGAACTTCGGCCGGTGACTCATGTTCTCGGTCGATTCCATCAGTGCACTCCTCTACCGTGGTGGCGTGACACCACGGTATCAGAATGCTTGTGTGGCACGCAACCATGAAGCATCATGGGAGTTGGTGACAGGAGGGGAGAGATGAAGACCTCGAAGGCGATGACGATCCGGCTGTCGGCGGAACAAGCGGAGGAGCTGGAGATCGTTGCCAGCGTTGAGAGCGTGCCGGTGTCTGAGGTGATCCGTGCGGCGATCGCTGAGCACATCGATTCCCGTAGGCAGGACGAACAATTTAGGAACACGCTGCGGGAGCGCATCGAGCGGACGCAGCGCATGCTCGGCTGACGATCGATCGGACTGGCGAACTCTGCCACGGAGTCCCGTTGGGCACCTCAGTGCTGTACACGGGCCGCAAACTCTCTAGGTCGGCATGAAGCCGACGGCCCGGCACCGCCGCCGGTCGACGCTCGGCTCTGACCCAAGTCGATCTTCGCGATGGCGATGGTGCGTCAGGCGAGGTCGCTGCCACAAACGGACATGAAAGAGGCTGCGAACCAGCGACGCTGATAGAACGGTTCGGCGGGTTCGGCGGGTTCGGCGGGTTCGGCGGGTAACCATCGAACCCGCCGTCGCATTAGAACCGCCATGCTGGACGTGATCGGCTCGCCGCAGTTAGGCGGGCATGTCTCCTAGCGGCAGGTCAATCCCAGTCAAACCGGTTGGCGCGTGCGCCTGCAAGCGGCTCGCGGATACCTATCGCCGCTCGTTGCGCGGCGGCGCCATGGGGTACGTCGCCTCGATGATCAGCGAACCCGCTGGTGCTGCACAGTTCTGTGACGTGCCCCCGGCAGGGCACCAACCTGCGCCAGCGCGATGGCGCGGCGACGCGCTATCCCTGGGAAACCGCCCCCCGTTTACCCCCCGAAAACTCCCGCCAACGGTTGACCAGCGGTGACAAGTGTTGATCAACTTAGCCCGGTGTTTGCGCAGTTCAGCGGCAGGTTTTGCTAGGCGGTGACAGGTCCAAGGGCATGGTATTCGAGGAGCGTAGGTCGACGGTTCGATTCCGTCAGGCGGCTCCAGGCAAAGGCCCTGGTCACACCCCCACGTGAGGGGCCGGTGGCCAGGGCTCTTCCACGTCCCGGCGGTCACCTCGTCCATCATCACGTTGGCCCGGGCCGGGTGTTTGACGGTTGCTGCCGAGGGCATCACGATGGTGGATCATTGTCGCTTCTGCGCCGGCTCGGCCAAATCCGGCCGGTCGCCCCGCCATACCGGGGCGCCGCCGCGACTCCATCAGCCCGATGCGAAGGAGTGCCATGGCGGACAAGGAGGCTCGCCCGCGCCGCTGGCCGCCGGGCGGGGTGGACCCGTCGGCACTCTTCGTGGCGTACGAGGCCCCCCGGGGGCTGCTGGACGCGACGTCGCCGCGGGAGGTCGTCGACGAGGTGTTCGACTTCGTCGAGGCGCTCGGCGGCCGGGTTACACCGGCTCGGCTGGGCCAGCCCGACACCCAGCCGCTGGATCTGTCCTTCGGGGTCGACGAGCCCATGTTGGCCGCGACCGACCCGCTGGGCATCCCGCGGCTGCACCTGACCCTGCTCCTGCCCACGTTCCTCGAGGACGCCCGAGGCGTGATCATGCAGATGCGCCACACCACCCGGCTGCGGGACGAGGCCTCGTGCGACCACCTCACCCGACTGCTCAGCCGGCGCGCGCTCGATCGGGAGGTGTACCGGCTACGGCACGGGGACGCGGTGGCCGCGATCACCCTGGACGAGCCGGCCTGGCGGCCGGTCCAGGTCGACACCGCGGCGGACGAGCAACTGCTCGTCGCGTTCGGGCCACTGCTGTGCGACCACCTGCGACCGGCCAATCTCGTGGCGCGTTTCGACCGCACGACGCTGGTGGTGGCGGCTCTGGAGGAAGGGCCGGGCCTGCTCGCGCAGCGGCTGGACCGGTTGCGGCGGGCGTGGCCTCTGGTCCGCCCGCAGCCCGTGACGTTCTCCGCGGCGGTCGTCGCGGTGGACATCCCCGGTAGCCGCGCTTTGGGGGAGGCATGCCAGGCGTTGTCCGCCGCCCGGCGCGCCGGGCCGGGCCGGACGGTCGTCACGCAATGACCGTCGGCGGGTGCGAACCAGCGGTGGCAGGTCGGCTCCGGCTCGTCAGCGACCGCCGGTGGACGACGCGCCCGGAGCGCGGAAACGGGACGCGTGTCAGCCGATGCGCCGGTTCAGTACTTGACCGACTTTGGTGATGATCGCGTTTGACGAAAACGGCTTCGCGAGGATGTGCACGTCCGGGCCCAGCCGCCCGCGGGAGGCGAGAATGGGTTCGGCGTAGCCGGACATGTAGACCACCCCGATGTTCGGCCTGCGCGCGAGCACCTTCTCGGCGACCTCCTTGCCCAGCATGTGAGGCATGACGACATCGGTGACAAGCAGGTGGATGTCACCCTCGTAGCGGTCGGCGATACTCATCGCCTCGGCCCCGCTGGCGGCGGTGAGGACGTGGTAGCCGCCGCGGACGAGGATCCGTTCGGTCACCTGGCGCATCGCGTCCTCGTCCTCTACGACCAGGATCGTCTCGCCCGCGCCAACGCCCTGCTCGCCATCGTCGGCGGCGACGGTGACGGCGGCCTCGTTCGTGACCGGGACCATGATCGTGAACGTGGTACCCAGTCCCTCGTGAGACCAGATCTCGATGGTCCCGCCGAGCTGGGTGACGATGCCGTACACCGTTGCCAGTCCCAGACCGGTCCCGGTGCCGGGGGCCTTGGTCGTGAAGAACGGCTTGAAGATGTGCGCGAGGACCTCGGGACTCATGCCGCTGCCGGTATCACCGACGCGAAGCCGGACGTGGCGCCCAGGGCACAGCCGTGACCCCTTGGCAATGACGTCAGCGCCCAGCGTGACGTTCGCGGTGTCGATGGTCAGGATGCCGCCGCCGCTCATGGCGTCGCGGGCGTTCACGGCGAGGTTGACCAGTACCTGCTCGATCTGGCCGGTGTCGGCGAGCACCGGCCACAGCCCGGGCGTGAGGGTGGTGCGTAGCACGATGTCTTCGCCGATGCTGCGGGCGAGCAGCTGCCGTACCTCCTCGACGACCTCGTTGAGGTCCAGAACCTTCGGTTGGACTGCTTCGCTGCGGGCGAAGGCGAGCAGTTGGCGGGTCAGCGCACTGGCCCGTTCCGCGGCCCGCTGGATCTGCCCGACGTCGTGGCCCGCTGCCGTCAGGTCGCGCTCCGACCCGGAGCTCAGCTCTTCGACGACGAACGCCGCGTAGTTCAAGATCACGGCGAGCAGGTTGTTGAAGTCGTGGGCCACCCCGCCGGCGAGTTGACCCAGCAATTCCAGCCGCTGGTTCTGCCGCAGTTGGGCCTGCAGACGTTCCTTGTCCTGCTGCGCCTCTATGGCCTCGGCCTCGGCCTCGGTCTGCGCCTGATGGGCATGCACCCGTTCCAGGTCGACCTGGACCTCGAACCGGTCCGTCGCATCCTGGGCCTCGGTGCGTTCGAGCGCGACCTGTGCCTCGTACCGGTCGGCAGCCTGGCCGACCTCCGTGCGGTGCTGGTCCGCCCGCCGTTCCAACCGCTCCACGGCATGGGCCGCTTCGGCCCGGTGTAACCGTACCTCCTGACCCAACCCCGCCGCGGAGCCGGACAGCCGCGCGGCTTCACGCGCCTGTAAGCGTTCCTGGTCTACCTGCGCGTCGTAGCGGATGGCCGCGTCCTGGGCCTGGGTCCGGTGCTGGTCGGCCCGCAGGTTGAGGCGTCGTGTCGCGTCAACGGCCTCGTTGCGGTACTGGTCGACTCGGCTCTCGAACCGGTCGAACGCCTTCTGCAGAGCGGTCACCTCACGGGCGACCGTGGCCGCACCGACGATCGCACCGGCGGAATCGCGGATCGGTGAGATGGAGGACCACACGTCGACCACGGACTCGTCCGGCCGCAGCCGCTGCGTCCGGTACGGCTCCACCCGCTCGCCGTTCAAGATGCGTTGCAGCACGACCGCTTCGTCCAACCGCCGGTCATGCGGTATGAAGTCCTCCACCCGATGGCCAACGATGTCGCGCGGGAGAGCGCCGTACAAGGTTGCGGCGGCCGGATTGCAGCCGGTGATCTCCCCGGCCCGGGTCATTCCCACGATCGCGTCGTGCGACGACGTCACGATCGACGCGCTCTGCACCTGATCAATACTGAGCTCGATATCCTCGGCACTCTCGACCACGTAAGCCCCCCGAACCTCCAACCCCATCAACCCCGAATCACCCGGGACGCCCCTACCCACGCCGGTCTGGGACGGCAGCCGAACACGCAGGGCGACGAGGACTCGGCCTCCCTCCACGCTATACCGCATGCCTCGGGCCCTCAGGAGAATCAATGCCCGTGAGCGGCGGTGATTCCGGCAGGTGCGTGCCCTGCCGTGCACTCCGTCGGACAGGCTCCGCGCTCCTCCTCGGCGGCCGGTTGGGCCGCACGCGTCCCTAGCTCGGATAGCCCAGTAGGCCCCAAATATGAAGTTGCTTCGGTACTGTCAGGTTTGGGGGGTCAAATGGGCGAGCGAGGCCGGGTACGGGGCGATGCGGGGCTCAGGGTGCCGGACAGGAGCACGCAGCGAGGCCAGCTGGAACTGAGTTCCGGCGCGCTGTCGCAGGTGGCCGCGGGTCACCTGGCGGCGTTGACGGCGCAAGCCGCCCAGGCTCCCACAGCGATGATCCATCTGCTGGAGGGTGAGCAACTGCGGCTGGTCGGCAGTTCGGGTCTGCCCGCGGAGTGGGCGTCGGCGGCCGCGGTACCGGTGTCGTCGACGCTCGGCGGTCTGGTGCTCGCTGAGGGCCTACCGGTGGTGATCACCGAGGTGGCATCCGACGCCCGGGTGCCGGCGTCCGCCCCGGGGCGCGCCGTCGGCGAACGCGCCTACGTCGGCTTCCCCATCCGCGACGGCCAGGATCACGTCGCAGGTGTCTGCGCGGTGCTCGACTACCAGCCGCGGTCCTGGGACACCCGGCAGCTCGCCGCGGTCGACGAAGGAGCGCAGGCGTGCACCGCGTTCGTCATCGAACAGCTCTCGCACGCTCGGGCCGACCATGCGCGGCGACTGCTCGACGCCCTGCTGGACAGCCTGCAGTCGGGCGTCGCGGCGTGCGACGCCGATGGCCGGCTCGTGTTCAGCAACGCGGCGAATCGGCAGCTCAACGGTGTGCTGCCGGCCAACGTCGACCTGCGGACGTGGACCCGGCGGCGGGTGGCCGAAAGCCCCGCCACCCCGCTGCCACCCGCGGCACAGCCGTTGGTGCGGGCCCTCGACGGCGAACACCTACGCGAGGTCGAAGTCACGCTGGAGCGACCCGGCGAGCGTCCCTCGGTATTCCTCGCGGATGCGCAACCCATCCGCGACGCCACCGGTGAAGCGTTGGGCGCAGTGGTCGCCCTGCAGGATGTGACCCACGCGCACAGCACGGCCCTGCTGAAGGACTGCGAACTCACGGTCCGGAGGATCCTGTCCGGTACCGACACCGGGCCGCTCCACCTGGTCCTGACGGAGGCCATCGCGGCGATCGGGCAGATGTTGGGCTGGGCGGCTACGGAATTCTGGAATGTCGACCAGGTTGGCAACGTCCTGCGCCGGGAGCTGAGCTGGACCGACGCCGGTCATGCCCAGCCGAGCAACCTTCCCGCCCAGCTCCGCTACGGCGAGGGCATGCCCGGCGTCGCCTGGCAGACCTCCGAGGCGGTATGGGCGGAGGATCTGAACACCGACCCCAACGCACGGGCACAGACCCTCGAATGGGGTGCCCTGCGCTCGGCCGTGACCGTACCCGTACCGATCGGTTCGATCACCCGCGGCGTGTTGACCTGCTACAGCGTCTATCCCGAGAGCGCCGACGACGTCCGCACGACCGTCATGACCGGCATCGCCGCGCACATCGGCCAGTTCCTCGAACGACACCGCGCCGGCACCCTGGCCGCGGAGCTCGACCGCAGCCGCGACGAGTACATCGCCCTCGTCGGCCACGAGATCCGCACTCCACTGACCAGCATCGGCGCCTACACCGACCTGATGCTCGACGGCGACGACCTGCCGGCGGACGACCGACTCATGATGTTGCAGGTGCTGCGCCGCAACGTCGCCGGTCTGCACACGATCATCGACAAGCTGCTCGACATCGCCGGCATGCAGGCCGGTCGCATCAGCGTCGCTCCGCACGAGATGGACTTGTGCGCCGTCGTGCGGGCCAGCGCAACCCACGACCACACCCACGCCACCCTCCGCCTTGACATCCCTGATCACGCGATCCTCTGGGGCGATCCCGCCCGGCTGACCCAGGTCGTCAACGAACTCCTTGCCAACGCGTTCACCTGGGTCGACGACAACGGCAGCGTCACCGTGACCGTCACCACCGACGGGCCCATCACCCAGCTCAGCGTGTCCAACACCGGATCGGTCATCCCAGCGGCCGAACGCGACCGGCTCTTCGACCGGTTCTTCCGCACCGCGTCCGCCGGCCAACGCGCCATTCCCGGCACCGGACTCGGACTCTCCCTCGCCCGCACCATCGTCGAACGCCACGGCGGCACCATCACCGCCATCTGTGACGAGACCCGGCATGACACCACCCTCACCGTGCGCCTCCCCACCCAAGCGCCCGCGCCCGCAGGACCCGACACGGCCGCCTAGACGGGTCCGCGGCGGTCCGAGCGGGTTCGCGCTACGGATGGAGCTCTGCCATCGGCGCAATCACGACGTACCCCGACGAGACGTCGTGAAGGCCGGCGGACAGCTCGATCTCCAACGGCCCGGCGGGTACGGCTGTCGCCACGAGCGCGACGAGAACCGTGCTGGTACGACGAGCCGGCATGGGCTGATTATCGCAACCAGGGGCCGTGGGCCTCGGGGCGTCGGCGCGCGCCGCACCGGACGACGGCGGACCTGTTGAGATCTGGGCCGCAGGGGTCCACTGCTGGCGCGCTTGTCGTGGCGGCGTTCACGCTATGAGCAGACGAAGGCCGAGCTCTGCCGCGTCGAGTGCGACAAGGTCGCGGTTGCGCATAGCCCATCGGCCTGAGGACAGGTCTTCGCGGAGTCTGCCTACTGCCCGCTGCTCGGCCTGCGGTCCGACCCTAGTCCAAACCGATACCGCGCGTCGCACATGTTCATCCAGATATGCCTCGGGCCGGCGCCAATGCGCCTCGAAGAAGCCGTCAGTGCAGTCCCACGGAATGAGCACCGACTCCGCGCGGCCGCCGATCGCTCGAGTGAGGTCGGCCAAGGACGGCCAGCCGATGAGTAGGTCAGCGAACTCAGGCAGGTAGTCGCGGGTGAGCCAGAACCGCTCGCGACAGTCGGTGTTGTCGGCGTCGTAGGTGAACACGACCACGCGGCGGGCCACCCGCTTCATCTCACGCAGCCCGGCGACTGGGTCCGGCCAGTGATGTACGGTGCTGACCGCCATGGCGGCGTCAAACGACTGATCCTTGAACGGCAGGTTCTCGGCTCCGGCTGCGACGCACGGTGCGGCATCCGCGGGACGTTGTGCCCGCATGACCGCCGACGGCTCCACCGCCGTGACGTCACGGTCTGGTGGTTCGTAGGAGCCGGTGCCTGCTCCGACGTTCAATACTGTTTGAGCGTCCCCGAGCGCGTCCCAGATGCGCGCGGCGATCCGGGGCTCGGTGCGCCGCGTGGTCGGGTAGGCGGTTCCGATGGCGTCGTACAGCTGCGCGCCGAACATTTTCAGTTGCTCCTCCGGGGTTGTCCTAATTCCTATTGCTCGTGCCTGCAGTTCCCTGTCGATGGCCGTCACCATTGCAGCAGCACGGTCACGCTGTTCCAGCAGCAGGCCCCGCAGCCGGCGCAGATGCGCGACCGCGTCGGTGGCCGGGTCGGCAACCAGATCCGCGATCTCCCGCAATCCGAAGCCGAGCCGCCGGTAGGCGAGCACTTCCCGCAGCCGTTCCACGTCGTCCGCGGAATAGGCCCGGTATCCCGCGACGGTCCGCGCCGATGGCTGCAACAAACCAATTTCGTCGTAGTGATGCAGCGTGCGGATGGTCACGCCGGCCAGCTCGGCCACACGTCCTACGGTCAGGTGCTCCTCCACGCCCCCGACTATGTGGCATGACGCCACGTGAGGGACAAGCGCTGGTCGAACGCGAGACTCGGTGCGGGATGAGGATGCGTTGGCGGAGCAGGTCCAGGTTGGCGCGGCCGTACATGGCGTTTGAGTTGACCTGACCTCCGACGGCGCCGGAGCTGTAGGGGAGGGTAAGTCCGGGGCCGCGCACCACCCGCAGTGCCCGGCAGCGGGCAAGGATACCGGTGAGCGCGTCGCTGTGCTCGATGTCCAGGTGCTCGGGCTTGGTCATGATCCAACTGGTGACCCGGCGTGGTTCGGGTGCCGAGGCGGCAACCGCACGCGTCCGTACCTGGATCTCCCGTTCGCCGCCGCTGACCTTCTCAACCCGTACCGCGGCCCGCCAAGGAAACCCCAATCGACCACGTCGCATCACGCACCCGAAGATCATGGGCACATTCACCGTTGCGGCAACGCCCGTGTCTGGTCCGTGACCAGCGCATTGACCGACGTCTCTGGGAAACACGTCCGGTCAGGCCGAGGCATTGCAGTGATCCCGGTCGAAGTTTGACGGTTAGGTGCCGGGGCCGCCGGGTACGGCTACCGGCGTAGGCACGCACGGCCGCTGCGCTGGAGGGGTGATCGATCAATGGAGAGCCGGCTGAAGCTTCTGGGCCACCCGATCCATCCGATGCTCGTGATGTTCCCGCTGGGTCTCTTCGTGACCGCGGTGATCTTCGACTTCGTGGACGTGGCGGGTGGGCCCAGGCTGTTGGGCGAGGTCGCGTACTGGAACATCGTGGCCGGCCTCATCGGCGGCGTCCTGGCGGCGCTCGCCGGGCTGGTGGACTACCTGGCCATTCCTGCCGGCACCCGGGCGAAGCGGGTCGGTGCCGCGCACGGGCTGATCAACGGCGCCGTGATGGCGCTGTTCCTCGTCGCCTGGCTCGCGCGGAGGGGCGCGGAGCAGCATGCCGCGCCGACGTGGGTGTTCGTGCTCGAGCTGGTGGCGCTGGTCGGCGGCGGCGTGAGCGCGTGGCTCGGCGGTGAGCTGGTGGACCGGCTCGGCGTCGGGGTGGACGAGGACGCCAACCTGGACGCCCCGGCCCGCCTCGAGACCGGCCTGATCCGCCGGAGCCGCCCGGCCGCCCGGTAAGGAAGGCCCATGACGAATCCCTCGGGTAGGTCCCCGGCGAGTTGGGACCCGTTCAGCGAGCTGCAGGCGCTGCGGGCGGAGCTGGGCCGGTTGGTCGGCTCGGCGCTGGTCGGCGTGCGCGGCACGGCGGCGGACATCGACATCGAGGAGAGCGACGGCGGCTGGACGGTCACCGCCCGGCTCCCCGGCGTCGCGCCGGAGGAGGTCGCCGTCGAAATCGAGGCGCGCGAGCTGTGCATCCGGGCGCGCTCGGAGGCCGAGGTGAACGAGGAGCTCAGCGGCGAGGCGAGCGGCTCGCAGCGGCGCAGCTTCGAGTACCGGGTGGCGCTGCCCGGCGAGGTCGACCCGGACGAGGTGGACGCCACGATGGACCACGGGCTGCTGATCGTGCGCCTGCCGCGGTCGGCGCGCAGCAGGCGCCGGCAAATCGTGGTCGGTCGGCGGACCGCCAATGGGCAGTCGGGCCCGGCGGACGCCGGCTGACCGGTTTGTGCCGGCGGCGGCCGGGAAGCCCACGGGCGTACGCGGCGACGACGGCGAAGGGACGATAGTGGTGGCCACTGACGGTGGGCGGCTCCAGGGCAAGCGGGTGGCGTTCCTGGCCACGGACGGGGTCGAGGAGGTCGAGTACACCGCGCCCCGCGAGGCGGTCGAGAAGGCGGGCGGCGAAGCGGAGCTCGTTTCGATCAAGGACGGCGCGATCCAGGCCGTGAACCATCTGGACAAGGCCGGGACGTACGAGGTGGAACGGCAGGTCGCTGACGCCGACCCGGACGACTACGACGCCCTGGTCCTGCCGGGCGGGGTGGCGAACCCGGACTTCCTGCGGATGGACGCGGACGCGGTGCGGTTCGTCCGGGCCTTCGTCGACGACGGCAAGCCGGTGGCGGCGATCTGCCACGGCCCGTGGACGCTGATCGAGGCCGGGGTGGTCGAGGGGCGCACGCTGACCTCGTGGCCGAGCCTGCGGACGGACCTGGCCAACGCCGGGGCCACCTGGGTGGACGAGGAGGTCTTCGTCGACTCCGGGTTGGTCACCAGCCGCAACCCGGACGACCTGCCGGCGTTCTGCGACAAGCTGATCGAGGAGGTCGCCGCGGCGCGCACCGGCCAGCCGGCCTGACAGCCGGCCGGCCGGGCCCACGCGGTCACTCGGTGCCGCGCGCCGCCCACGCCTCCTCCTCGGCCTGCTTGCGGGCCAGGCCGTCCCGGCCGTCGTAGCGGGCGAACGAGGGCAGCGCCGCGGCGAGCGCCAGGGTGCCCAGGACGCACAGGATTCCGCCGGACACCACCGAGCCGCCCACGCCGAGGAACCGGGCGGCCAGCCCGGCGCGCACGTGCCCCAGCAGCGGGCCGGTGGAGTAGGACAGCATCTCGATGCCGGCGAGCCGGCCGCGCAGGTGGTCGGGGATGGTCTGGTTCCACATGATCATGCGGAACAGCCCGGAGACCATGTCGGCCGCGCCGGCGGCGGCGAGCAGCAGGAGCGCCAGCCACAGCGACGTCGCGAGCCCGACGCCGATCACCGCGACGCCCCACGCGCCGGCCGCGATCAGCACCATCAGCCCGTGCCGGTGCACCCGGCCGGTCCAGCCGGAGGTGACGGTGGCCAGCAGCGAGCCGGCTGCCGGCGCCGCGTAGAGCAACCCGAGGACCGCCGGCCCGCCGAGCCGCTGCGCCATGAACGGGTAGAGCGCCTGCGGCATGCCGAAGAACATCGCGTTGAGGTCGACCAGGTAGGTCCCCATCAGCTCCGGCCGGCTTCGCGCGTACCGCAGGCCGGTCAGCACGGAGCGCAAGGACGGGCGCTCGGCATCCGGCGGCGGCGGGACGGCGCGGATGGCCGCGAGGCAGGCCAGCGACACGGCGAAGGTGGCCAGGTCGATGGCGTACACCCAGGCGAGGTCGACCGACGCGAGCAGCACGCCCGCGACGGCCGGGCCGCCCAACTGGGCGGCCTGCCAGCGCAGGGCGTTGAGGGCGCTGGCGGCCGGGATCAACGTGGCCGGCACGATCCGCGGCGTGAGCCCCTCCATCGCCGGCCGCTGCACGCCGTCCACGGCCGCCGTCAGGCCCGCCACCACGTAGAGCAGCCACAGGTGCGGCCGGTCGGCCAGCGCGTTCACCAGCAGGACGCCGGTCAGCAGCAGCAACGCGACCTCGCCGCCCAGGACGAGAAGCCGGCGGTCGGCCCAGTCCGCCAGCGCGCCGCCGACGAAGGCCATCAGCAGCAGGGGTACGAGCTCGCACACGCCGAGCAGGCCGACCAGCAGGGGGTCGTTCGTGATCGCGGCCACCTG
This sequence comes from Pilimelia sp., assembly GCA_035634075.1. Classification (GTDB taxonomy): domain Bacteria; phylum Actinomycetota; class Actinomycetes; order Mycobacteriales; family Micromonosporaceae; genus DASQDS01. The sequence continues at coordinate 15,113 of DASQDS010000738.1, forward strand.
GAACGGGATCGTCACGTAGGTGATGAAGGATCCGAAGCTGGAGACACCGGCGGCGGTGAAGAAGAGGCGGAAATCGCGGTACGCCCGCAGGGGCGTCAGGTCCAGCGCCAGGCGGCGCGGCGTGCCGGTGCTCACGTACCGTGATCCTTGCGGACGCCACCGCGCGGTGTCGACACTGTTTCCGGGCCGGCCGGGCATTTCGCTGTGGTGGCCGCGCCGCGAGGGGGGTTCGGATGACAGCGACCGAGCAGGCCGGGCATGTCGGGGCACGGCTGACCCGGCGGCAGATCCTGCTGCTGATGGCGGGCCTGATGACCGGGATGCTGCTGGCGGCGCTGGACCAGACGATCGTCGGCACGGCGCTGCCCACGATCGTGGGCGAGCTGGGCGGCATCGAGCACTACTCGTGGGTCGTCACGGCGTACCTGCTGGCGTCGACCGCCTCCACGCCCCTGTACGGCAAGATCTCCGACCTGTACGGCCGCCGGCCGGTCTTCCTCTTCGCCATCGTGACGTTCGTGGTGGGTTCGCTCCTGGCCGGCGCGGCACAGGACATGATGCAACTGATCATCACGCGCGGCATCCAGGGCGTCGGCGCCGGCGGCCTGATGACACTCGCCTTCACGATCATCTCGGACGTGCTGTCGCCCCGCGAGCGCGGCCGGTACCAGGGGCTGTTCGGCGCCGTGTTCGGGATCGCGTCGGTGGCCGGGCCGCTTGTCGGCGGCTACTTCGCCGAGCACGAGTGGCGCTGGATCTTTTACCTCAACGTGCCGCTGGGGATCCTGGCGATCGTGATCTGCTACCACGTCATGCGCCTGATCCCGTTCCACCGGCGCCCGCACGCGATCGACTGGCTCGGCGCGGCGCTGCTGGTGGCCGGGGTGAGCTGCCTGTTGCTGGCGCTGTCCTGGGGCGGGAACGAGTACGCCTGGCGCTCGCCGGTGATCATCGGCCTCCTGGCGGCCGGCGCGGTGCTCACGGCGCTCTTCCTGTGGCAGGAGTCGCGGGTGCCCGAACCGATCCTGCCGCTGGGGCTCTTCCGCCGGGCGACGTTCGCCCTGGCCAACGCCGCCGGTTTCATCCTGGGCCTGGTCATGTTCGGTTCGATCATCTTCATCCCGCTCTACCTGCAGATCGTCAAGGGCGCCTCGCCCACCCGCAGCGGCCTGCTGATGCTGCCCATGATGGCCGGCATCATCATCACGTCCGTGCTGTCCGGGCGGGCCATCAGCCGCACGGGCCGGTACAAGTGGTTCCCGGTCGCCGGGGCCGTGGTGCTGTTCGCCGGGATGCTGCTGTTCACCCGGCTGCAGGTCGACACGGCCCTGTGGGTGTCCTTCCTCTACATGGTGGTCATCGGCGTGGGCCTCGGCCTGTGCATGCAGTCGCTGATCCTGGCCGTGCAGAACGCCGTGGACCCGCGGGACCTGGGCGCCGGGACCTCCGCCGCCACGTTCTTCCGGTCGCTGGGCGGCTCGTTCGGCGTCGCGATCCTCGGCGCGGTCCTGGCCGCCCGGCTCGACACCGAGCTGGCCGCCCGGCTGCCCGGCGCGGTCGCCCAGTTGCCGGCCGACCAGGCGGCGCGCTTCGGCGGCGGTACGGCGGATTTCTCCATCAACGAGCCGTCGGTGATCCTCGCCCTGCCGGAGCCCGTCCGGGCGGCGATCCAGGCGGCGTTCGTCAGTTCGCTGCACACGGTGTTCCTGCTGGCCGGCTTGATCGCGGTGGTGGCGATCGCGGTCACCGTGGCCCTGCCGGACAAGGAGCTGCGCGGCGGCGTCCCGGGCGCCACGGACACCGAGGGCGGTGCCGAGGCCCGGGCCGCCACGCTGGGCTGACGGTCGGCTACTTCAGCACCAGCCGGCCGGTGCGTTCGTACGCGGCGAGGTCGCTGAGCGTCTCCCGGACCACCGGGCTCAGCTCGCCGGTCAGCTCCGCGGCGTCGAAGAACCGGGCGTCCGTCGTCTCGTCGGTCTCCCGCAGCAGCTCGCCGGACCACTCGTCGACGCGGAACGCCACGATGAAGAGCTGGTACGCGTCGCCGTACATGTTGGTGTGCGTGTAAGCGGGCCCGGTGTACATCGCGTACGGCGTGAGCGCGGCGGCCCGCAGCCCCGTCTCCTCGTACAGCTCGCGAACCCCGCAGTCGACGATCGACTCGCCGAGCTCCATGGCGCCCGCGGGCACCGCCCAGCGGCCGTTGTCGGAGCGGCGGATCAGGAGCACCCGGCCGTCGGCGTCGCGCACGACCGCGCGGGCGCCGACGAACAGCAGGGTGCGCTCGCCGGCGAGCGCGCGGAGCTGGCCGAGGTACGACTCGGCCCAGGGGATCCCGGCCATCCGATCACTGTACGGGCAGCGGCGCTCCACCGGTCGGGGCCGTCGCGGCGCCGGCCGGGGCGCCGGTCGGAGCGGGGGCGCCGACGAGGGCGGGGGGCGTCCCGGCGCCCTCGTCGGTCTGGCTGACCGGCGTGCGGTCCTCGCCGACGGTCGGTTCGTCCTTCGGTCGGCCCCGGCGCACGTCCCACACGTTGCGGACGATCACCTGGATCATGCCCGCGATGGGAATGGCGAGCAGGGCGCCGAGGATGCCGGCGACCTCGACCGCGACCAGGATGGCGATCAGCACGGTGAGCGGGTTCAACTGCACCGTGCGGGCGAAGATCACCGGTTGCAGCAGGTGGTTCTCCAGCTGCTGGTAGGTCACGAAGAAGACCAGAACGACGATGCCGGCGGTGGTGGAGTGCAGGAAGCTGGCGCCCACCGCCACGATCGCCCCGAGCGTGGCGCCGATCAGCGGGATCAGGTCCGCGATCGCCACGAACAGCGCGATCAGCCCGGCGAACGGGACATCCATGATCAGCAGTACCACGTACGTCAGGGTGCCGCAGATCGCGCTGATGAGCAGGTTGCCCGTGAGGTAGCCGGTGATCGTGCGGGCGCAGTCCGCGCCGACGGCCCGGATCTGGCCGGCCCGGCGCTCGCTGAACAGGGCCAGCGAGGCTTTGATGATCTTCGGGGCCTCCAGCACCATCAGGTACGCCAGCACGAAGATCGTCGCGATCCCCGCCACCGTCGTCGCCGCGCCGCGCAGGAACGCCAGCGTGGGCGCGCTCAGCGAGGACAGGTACCCCTGGATCTCCGCACTGTGTTCCTCGGCGTACTGGCGCAGCCGGAACCGCTCCATCAGGTCGCCGACCGGCCCGCGGCCCTCGCGGGCGTCGCGCAGCAGCCGCGGCAGGTCGTCGGCGAACTGGCTGCCCTCCCTGGCCAGCGGCACCACGAACACCGCGACGAGGCCGGCGATCAGCCCCGCCACGGCCAGGAACACCACCAGCGTGGCCAGCCAGCGCTTGCCCCAGGGCAGGTGGCGCTGCACCCAGTTCACCGTCGGGTGCAGGGCCACGGCGAAGAACGCCGCGATGGCGATCCACACCAGCACCCGGTGCGTCACATAGACGAGGAGCAGCATGAGCGCGGTGATCAGCACCAGGCCGATGACGGTCAGCGTGATGCGGGCGGGAGTCTGCCGGCGGGTCGTGTCCACGCTGGCGTGATGCCCCGGGACACCAGGCGCAAACGCGTGCCGTAAGCGGCCCGTGTCACGGGGTCACGAGGGAATTGCGACGGGTCAGGCCGACTTGCGGGCCTTCTTCGCCGGTGGGCCGTCCGCCGCCTTGGCCGCCTTGCCGGCCGCGGCCTTCTTCGCCGGTGCCGCCTTCGCCGCCTTCGCGGGCGCCGACTTCGCCGGTGCCGCCTTCTTCGCCGGGGCGTCGTCCGCCGCCTTCGCGGCCTTCCTGGCCGGCGCCGCGGACTTCTTCTCCCCGGCTGCCGCCTTCTTCGCGGACTTCGCCGCCGAGATCGGCGTGGCCCCGCCGCCGGACTCGGCGGCCGCACCGGCGTCGTCACCGGCGGACCCGCCGGCCGACTCGCCGCGGGCTGCCCGGGCGCGCTCCACCGACGCCTTCAACGCTGCCATCAGGTCGACCGCGGCGGTCGGGGCGGCCTCGGGCTCCTCTTGGGAGACGACCTCGCGGCCCTCCACCTTGGCGTCGATGACCTCCTGCAGCGCGGCCCGGTAGTCGTCGGTGTACGCGTCCGGATCGAACTGCCCGGCCATCGAGTCGATCAGCGACCCGGCCATGGCCAGCTCCGGCGGGCGCACGGCGATGTCCTCGTCGAGGAACCCGAAGTCCGGCTTACGCACCTCGTCCGGCCACAGCATGGTGTTCAGCACCAGCACGCCCTCCCGGACGCGCAGCGTGGCGAGCTGCTCGCGCTGGCGCAGCGCCACCTTGACGATCGCCACCCGGTCGGCGTCGGTGAGCGCGTCGCGCAGCAGCACGTACGGCTTCGTGGCGGCGCCCTCGGGTTCCATGAAGTAGGCCTTCGCGTACAGGATCGGGTCGACCTGCTCGGCCGGCACGAACTCCAGCACGTCGATCGCGTGCGAGGTGCTCAGCGGCAGGTCGGCGAAGTCCTCGTCGGTGAGGATCACCATCTCGCCGCCGCCGATGTCGTACCCCTTGGCGATGTCGTCGAAGGTGACTTCCTCGCCGCACGCCGAACACACCCGCTTGTACCGGATCCGCCCCCCGTCGGTGCGGTGCACCTGATGAAACCGGATGTCCTTTTCCTCGGTCGCCGAATACAGCTTCACCGCGATCGACACTAGGCCGAACGAGACAGCGCCCTTCCAGATAGCCCGCATTTCTCCGGCTCCTCACCCGCCGTGGCCCGGAACCCCCGCCAATCCCCCCTGGACAAGCCCGGTATCGACCAGGATCGCACCGGTGCGAGTTCAGCGCGATAGTTTCCGCGCGGATCTAGCATGAGTTCGTGTCCGGGGCGCCGTTACGACCCATGCTCGCCACGACCGGCCGGTTGCCCACTGGGCCCGGCTGGGCGTACGAGTTCAAGTGGGACGGGGTCCGCGCGGTCGCCGAGCTGGCCGGCGGCACGGGGCGCTTCTTCGCCCGGGCGGGCCCGGAGATCACGGTGGCGTACCCCGAACTCGCACCGCTGGCCGGCACCGCGCCCGACGTCGTCCTGGACGGCGAGGTGGTGCTGCTGACCGAGGCCGGGCACCCGTCGTTCGTGGCGCTGGCCGAGCGGATGCACGTCCGGGACGCCGCCAAGGCCGCCCGGCTGGCCGCCACCGTGCCGATCACGTACATGATCTTCGACCTGCTCCGGCTGGACGGCCGGGACCTGACCCCGCTGCCGTACGTCCAGCGCCGCGCCACCCTGGAGTCGCTGGCGCTGGCCGGGGCGCACTGGCTGGTCCCGCCCTCCCTCCCCGACGGGCCCGCCACGGTGGCCGCCGCGGAGGAGAACTACCTGGAGGGCGTGGTCGCCAAGCGGCTCAACTCCGTCTACCGGCCCGGCGTCCGCTCGCCGGACTGGGTCAAGGTCAAGCTGGACCTGACCGACGACTTCGTCATCGGCGGCTGGCGCCCCGGCGCGCGGCGGGTCGGCGGGCTGCTGGTCGGCCTGCCCACCGCCGACGGCCGGCTCTCCTTCGCCGGCCGGGTGGGCGGCGGGATCGGCGCCGCCGCGGAGCGCGCCCTGCTGGCCGCCCTGGAGCCGCTGCGGGCGACCGGGTCCCCGTTCGCACCGGGCGCCGTGCCGCGCGAGGACGCCCGCGGCGCGATCTGGACCGCGCCGGAGGTGGTCGTCGAGGTCAAGTACGGTCAGCGCACCCCGGACGGTCGGCTGCGGTTTCCGCGTTTTCTT
>DASQDS010000739.1:0-1724 GCA_035634075.1 Pilimelia sp.
GACGCCGGCCGGCCGCGCGCCCGGTGCCTGCGCCCCGCCCGGCCCCCGTGGCCGAGGAGCCGGCCGCCGACGTCCACCACCACACCGTCGGACTGCCGCACCCGAGCCTGCCGCTGGCGCCGGTGCACCCGCTGCGGCCCGGTCGCGTCGTGGCCGCCCGCGCCGCCGCGCCGGCCGGCTGGCAGAACAGCGCCGTCGTGGGCCTGGACGACGACGACATCGGCTTCGCCGACATCGACGTCTACCAGCCGCGCCGGGTGGCCAACGGCTGAGAGAGGACCCTCCTGCCCCCACCGTGGGAGGGCCCCGTCCTCCTCACCGTTCGGAGAAGGGCCCCGTCCTCCTCACCGCTCACAGGTTCGCGGTGAGCCTCTGGACGGGGCCGACCCTGGACGGGGCCGCGGCGGGGCCCTGCAGGAGGGCCACCCCTGTGGCGGCGCCGGACGCGGCGGTCGGTAGACTCCACTCCGTCAGGGGCTGTAGCGCAGTCCGGTAGCGCACCTCGTTCGCATCGAGGGGGTCAGGGGTTCGAATCCCCTCAGCTCCACCCCGACACCGCCAGAGCCCCGCCCGGTCCGTCCGGTGCGGGGCTCTCGCGTGTCCGGGAACCGGTCAGTGCCGCACCCGCGCCACGGCGGTCACCGCAGTCTGCGACGCGAGGCGGGTCCCGTGGCGCAGCTGCTCGCCCCCGAGCACCGCCCGGTGCCGCACCGACTCACCCACCAGGGCGGCGACCGGGGCGGCCGTGCGGCCGAGGTGCCGAGCCGTCTCCCCGGCCCGCAGCGCCCGGTGCCGCGCCGACTCCGCCACCGTGGCCGCGACCGGACCCACCACGACGGCCAGGTGCCGGGCTCCCTCCCCGACCAGCAGGGTCCGGTGCCGCGCCGACTCGGCCGCTGCAGCCGCCATCGGGGCGGCCACGCGACGGGCGTGCCGTGCCCCTTCCCTGGCCCGCGCGGACACGGCGAGGACCTGGCCGGTGACCAGTTCGGCGCGGGACGGCGGTGCCGGCGCCCAGGGCCGGTGCGCCCACAGCCGCCGGGGCCACGGCTGCGGCACGACCGGCTGCCGCGCTCGTGCCCGGGCCACGCCGAGCCCCGCTGCCACTGCCGCCAGGCCGACCGCGGCCACCACCGGCCCGCGACCGCCCGCTGACGAGGTGTCCGCGGCGGCGGCATCACTCGCCGGCGGGGTGTCTGGCGTGGTGGGTCCGCCCGCTGCCGGGGCGTCCGTCGCGGAGGGTGCCGCGGTGTCCGCCGCCGGGGTGTCCGTCGTGGCGGCTGCCGGGGTGTCCGCCGCGCCGGCGGGCAGCAGCGACTCCGAGGCCTCCCGCGAGGCGTCGATGCCGTAGTGCCGGTAGAGGTCGGCCTCCTGTTCCTGCGACAGCTCGGGGCTGCCGGCCGCCGAGGGAGCCCCGGAGACCTGGGCGCGGGTCACGGTGATCGTCACCCGCCCCTCGGACCCGTTGGCGTCCACGGCCGGGACGACCGCGCTCGCCCCCTCGACCTCCACGTACATCCACTCGGGCCTGCCGGTTGACTCGTCCGCGAGGACCGCGGTGCAGGCGCCGATCTCGACGCCGTCGCGGTCGACCACCGTCCAGCCGACCCAGTTCCGTGCCTCGTCGCGTGCTGGCAGGCCCATGGCCGCCTCCTCGTGCCGGTGCTGCCGGGGGCCGGTGTCCCGACCCGCTCCTGCTCGGGGGCTACCCGGCCCGCCCGCCT
>DASQDS010000740.1:0-2943 GCA_035634075.1 Pilimelia sp.
GGTACGTCACGAAAGCCGATGTTCGCCGACCAGACCGCGACTCCGTCGTCGGCATCCACCACCCCGGGCACCGCCACGCCGGCGGCGATCGGGCGCAGCCCGTGGGCACGGGCCCGGCCGGCGAGCGCCCCGGCGATGTCCAGCACCGTGGACGTCACGGCCCCGGGGCCGCGGGCCGCGCCGGTGGGATGCCGCTCCGCGTGGTGCACGGTGCCGTCCGGGCGTACCAGTGCGCCTTTGATGACGGTGCCGCCCACGTCCAGCGCCACCACGACGTCGGTGCCGGTCGTCATGTCCCGCCGCTGGACCGGATCCGGCTGCTCGAGCGGATCACGCCAGCACGACCGAACGGGTCAGGTGCCTCGGGGCGTCCGGGTCCAGCCCTTGGCTGGTGGCCAGCAGCACAGCGAAGCGCTGGGCGACGATCAGGTCGGCCATCGGGTCCAGCGGGGCGCGTCCGCTGCGCCAGCGACCCAGCGCCGCGTACCCGCCGTTGTAGCGGCTGTGCACGAACGCCGCGCCGGTGGCCTCCACGTCATCGGCGAGGCCCGGTGGGACGTCGCCGAAGGCCCAGACGACGCGGCGTGGGCCGGCGATGGCGATCGGGCCGTGCCGGTAATCCATGGCCGGATAGGCCTCGGCCCAGAACATGGCGGCCTCACGGCACTTGAGGGCCGCCTCCTCGGCCAGCCCGACGGTCCAGCCCCGGCCGACGAACGTGACCTGGTCGACGACGGCGGGGTGCACGGGCAGCGGTAGCCGTACCGCGACCTCGGCGTCGGAGGCCACCGGGTTGAGATCCTCGCCGAGGTGCGCGCGCAGCAGCGCCAGGGCGGTCGTGGCGAAGCGGGTCTGCACCACCGATTGTTCGTCGGCGAACTCGAGGGCGACCACGTCGGTGGCCAGGGCGGCGGCCGGCATCGCCGGGTCGGCCGTGATCACCGTGGTGGGGCAGCGGCCCGCCATGGCGTCGAGCAGGCGCAGCACCTCGGTGGTCGTACCGGAGCGGCTGATCACGACGACCCGGTCGTAGGTCCGGCCCAGCGGGAACTCCGATGCCTGGAAGGCGTCCGTCTCCCCCTGCCCGGAGCCTTCGCGCAGGGCGGCGTACGCCTTGGCCATGAACCAGGACGTGCCGCACCCGGCGACCGCCACCCGCTGGAGGGAACGGGGCAGGCCCGGTGCGTCGGCCAGCTTGGCGGCCTGCCGCCAGCACTCCGGCTGACTGGCGAGTTCAACCTTCAGGTGTGTCATCGGAGTCCTTCGCAACCGCGTAGTGCTGCGCATATGCGCTCGGTTCAACGGAATTGCGAGCGTCATTCTGCGCGGAAGGTTGCCGCGGATGCAACCACCTCACGCGCTTCGCGCAAGCTCGACCTTTGCTTCCCGGGCTTTCGCGCACTAACGTGCACACTCTCATCACGGTACGTGCATCGGAGGCGCCGATGGACCGGTACGCCCGTTGGAACGCCCTCCTCGAGCTGCTCGCCGAGAGCGGCCGGGTCAGCGTGGAGGACGCGGCCGAGCGCCTCGACGTGTCCCAGGCCACGATCCGGCGCGACTTCGATCAGCTCGCGCAACAGCAGATGATCACCCGTACCCGTGGTGGCGCCGTGGCCAACGGCGTCTCGTACGACCTGCCGCTGCGCTACAAGAGCGCCAAGCACTCCGCGGAGAAGCAGCGGATCGGCGCTGCCGCGGCCGCCCTCGTGGTCCCCGGCACGGTGGTCGGCCTCAACGGCGGCACCACCATGACCGAGGTGGCCCGGGCCCTGGCGGTGCGCCCGGATCTGAACGCCAGCGGCGAGGGTGCCCAGCTCACCGTGGTCACCAATGCCCTGAACATCGCCAACGAGCTGCTGGTGCGTTCGCGGATGAAGGTGGTGGTGGCCGGCGGCGTGGTGCGCCCGCAGTCCTTCGAGCTGGTCGGTCCGTTGGGCGGAGCGCTGCTCCGGGAGGTCACCCTCGACATCGTGCTGCTCGGCGTGGACGCCCTGGACGTCGACCTCGGCGCGGCGGCCCACCACGAGGGTGAGGCGGCGATGAACAGCCTGATGGTGGCGCGGGCCAAGCGCGTGGTGATCATCGCGGACTCGTCGAAGCTGGGCGGGCACGCCTTCGCCCGGATCTGCCCGATCAGCCGGGTCGAGACGCTGGTGACGGACTCCGGTGCGCCGCCGGAGATGCTGGAGCGATTCCGCGACGCGGGCGTCCACGTGGTCTGCGCCTGAGCTCACCCGCGCGGAATCGCCTGGCGCCGGGCGGGCGCCCGAAGGGGCTCTGCGGCGGCCCGGCACGCCGCGGAAACCAAGTCCGTTTTGTCGCGTACGGTGCGGCTTGCCGCCACCGCCTATGGTGACGCACATCATCGCTCAGCAGGGGAGGTCCGGCGTGACCGCCGTTCTTGAAATATCCGGCCTGCAGAAGACGTACCGCACTCGTAAGGGCGTCCGGAAGGCTCTCGACGGCTTCGACATGGTGGTCGAGGCGGGCCAGGTGCACGGCTTCCTCGGTCCGAACGGATCGGGCAAGACCACGACGCTGCGTACCCTGCTCGGCCTGATCAAGCCGAACGGCGGGCGGATGGCCGTCCTGGGCCAGCCGGTGCCGGAGGCGTTGCCGCTGGTCGCCGGCCAGGTAGGGGCCATCGTGGAGAGCCCGCAGTTCTTCGGGCACTTCAGCGCCCAGGAGACCTTGTCCCTGCTGGCCGAGGCGGGCGAGGTCGATCAGCGCCGGGTCACCGAGGTGCTCGAGCTGGTGGGGCTGCGCGACCGCGCCAAGGATCGGGTCCGGACGTACTCGCTGGGCATGAAGCAGCGCCTGGCGGTCGCCTCCGCCCTGCTGAAGAGCCCGAAGCTGCTGATCCTGGACGAGCCGGCGAACGGCCTCGACCCCGGTGGTATCCGCGAGATGCGCACGCTGATGCGGGACCTGTCCGCGTCC
>DASQDS010000741.1:0-8024 GCA_035634075.1 Pilimelia sp.
CCGGGCCGGCTGCCGCCCCCGTCGCCGGCCGCCGTGTTGCCCGAGCCGCTCCCGGCGCAGGTGTACGACGCGGCCGGGGCGCCGGTGGTGGTGAGCGCCCGGCTGCTGGTCACCGCGCCGCCCGCGCGCCTCGCCCTCGGCACCGCGGCGCCCGTGGACATCGTCGGCTGGGCCGGTCCGTGGCCGGTGGACGAGCGCTGGTGGTCCCCGGGGGAGGCGCGGCGGCGGGCGCGGTTCCAGGTCGCCCTCGCGGATGGCCGCGCGCTGCTGCTCACCCTCGCCGGCGGCCGGTGGGCCGTGGAGGCGCTCTATGACTAGCGCGCCGCCGCGGCCGGCAATGATCGTGGACGGTTTTCGGGGTCGGGGCACCGAAAGGTGTCCACGATCATTGCGCGCGGGTCGGGTGGGCCGCTGATGGGCTGGAGCAACCCGAACATCCCCTGGTCCGAATTGGAGCGTCGGCTCTCCGGCTGGGCGGCACCCGACGAACCACCCGAACGGCAGCCGTACGTCGTCGACCCGCTCGCCATCGACGGTGACGGTGGCGACTCGCCGGCCTGGAGCCGCAAGCGCGAGCCCTACCAGGCGCCGGCCGACCTGGCCCGACCAGCCGACCACAGCACACCAGCCGACCACAGCGCCCCAGCAGGCCACAGCGCCCCGCCGAGCCGGCGGGGGCGGGAGTCCGCCACGCCGTACGCGGAGCTGCACTGCCACACCAACTTCAGCTTCCTCGACGGGGCCAGCCACCCGGAGGAGCTGGCCGAGGAGGCCGCCCGGCTCGGGCTGACCGCGCTGGCCGTGACGGACCACGACGGCTTCTACGGGGTGGTCCGCTTCGCCGAGGCGGCGCGCGAGCTGGCCCTGCCCACGATTTTCGGCGCCGAGTTGTCGCTCGGCCTCACCCGGCCGCAGAACGGCGAGCCGGACCCGGCCGGCCGGCACCTGCTGCTGCTCGCGCACGGGCCGGCGGGGTACGCCCGGCTGTCCCGGGCGATCTCGCTGGCCCAGCTGGCGGGCGGGGAGAAGGGTCGGCCGGACTACGGGGAGCTGGAGCGGGTCGCTGCGGACCTGCGCGACCACGTGCTGGTGCTGACCGGCTGCCGCAAGGGGCACGTGCCGGCGGCGCTGGCGGCCGGGGGTCCCCAGGCCGCGGCGCGGGAGCTGGACAGGCTGACCGCCCTGTTCGGCGCGGACAACGTGGTGGTGGAGCTGACGGACCACGGGGACCCGTACGACTCGGACCGCAACGACGCCCTCGACGCGCTGGCGCGGCGGTACCGGCTGCCCACGGTCGCCACGAACAACGTCCACTACGCCACCCCCGGGCGCCGGCGGCTGGCGACAGCCCTGGCGGCCGTCCGCGCGCGCCGCAGCCTGGACGAGATGGACGGCTGGTTGCCGGCGGCCGCCACGGCCCACCTGCGGGGCGGGGCGGAGATGGCGGCGCGTTTCGCGGCGTACCCGGGTGCGGTGGCGCGGGCCGCGCGGTTCGGCGCGGACCTGGCCTTCGACCTGCACCTGGTGGCGCCGGAGCTGCCCGACTACCCGGTGCCGGCGGGGCACACGGAGATGAGCTGGCTGCGGCACCTGACCATGGCGGGGGCGCTGGAGCGGTACGGCCCGCCGGCGGCGGCGCCGGAGGCGTACACCCAGTTGGAACACGAGCTGAAGATGATCGAGGAGTTGGGCTTCCCGGGCTACTTCCTGGTGGTGTACGACATCGTGGCGTTCTGCCGGGAGCACAAGATCTACTGCCAGGGGCGGGGGTCCGCGGCCAACTCGGCGGTCTGCTACGCGCTGTGGATCACCAATGTGGACGCGGTGCGGCACGGGCTGCTGTTCGAGCGGTTCCTGGCGCCGGAGCGGGACGGCCCGCCGGACATCGACGTGGACATCGAGTCGGACCGGCGGGAGGAGGTGATCCAGCACGTCTACGAGAAGTACGGGCGGCACCACACCGCCCAGGTGGCAAACGTGATCTCCTACCGGCCGCGGTCGGCGGTGCGCGACATCGCCAAGGCGTTCGGCTTCTCGCCGGGGCAGCAGGACGCGTGGAGCACGCAGATCGACCGCTGGGGCAGCGTGGCGACCGTGGACGTGGCGGAGATCCCCGAGCACGTCGTGGCGTACGCCAACGAGTTGCAGACCGTCCCCCGGCACCTGGGCATCCACTCCGGCGGCATGGTGATCTGCGACCGGCCGGTGATCGAGGTCTGCCCGGTGGAGCACGCCCGGATGGACCGGCGCACCGTCCTGCAGTGGGACAAGGACGACTGCGCCACCGTCGGGCTGGTCAAGTTCGACCTGCTCGGGCTGGGCATGCTGTCGGCGCTGCACTACGCGTACGACATGATCGGGGGTGAGCTGGACCTCAGCGCGATGCCGCTGGACGACGACGAGGTGTACGCGATGCTGCGCCGCGCCGACGCGATCGGCGTGTTCCAGGTGGAGAGCCGCGCCCAGCTCGCCACCCTGCCCCGGCTGATGCCGCGCGAGTTCTACGACCTGGTGGTGGAGGTGGCGTTGATCCGCCCCGGCCCGATCCAGGGCGGCTCGGTGCACCCGTACATCCGGCGCCGCAACGGGCTGGAGGAGGTCACCTTCCCGCACCCGCTGATGGCCGGCGCGCTGGCCAAGACGCTGGGCGTGCCGCTGTTCCAGGAGCAGCTGATGCAGTTGGCGATCGACGTGGCCGGCTTCGACCCGGCGGAGGCCGACCAGCTGCGCCGCGCCATGGGGTCCAAGCGGTCCGTCGAGCGCATGCAACGGATCAGGGACAGGTTGTACGCCGGAATGGCGGCCCGCGGCATCACCGGTGAGCTGGCCGACGACGTCTTCCTGAAGCTGTCGGCGTTCGCCAGTTACGGCTTCCCGGAGAGCCACGCGATGAGCTTCGCGTACCTGGTCTACGCCAGCGCCTGGCTCAAGCGCTACTACCCGGCGGCGTTCTGCGCGGCCCTGCTCAACGCCCAACCGATGGGCTTCTACTCACCGCAGTCCCTGGTGGACGACGCGCGCCGGCACGGCGTGGAGGTGCGCCGGCCGGACATCAACGCCAGCGGCGCGAAGGCCGTCCTGGAGTCCACGGAGCGGACGAGGTGGGGCAGCGCGCCCGGCGAGCCGCCGCACGCGTGGGGGCTGGGCGGGCCGGCGGTACGGCTGGGCCTGGCGGCGGTGCGCACGGTCGGCGACGAGGTGGCGGAGCGGATCGAGGCGGAGCGGGCGGCCAACGGGCCGTACCGCGACCTGCCGGACGTGGCCCGCCGCGCCGGCCTGTCCGCCGCCCACCTGGAGGCGCTGGCCACCGCGGACGCGTTCGCCGGGTTCGGGGTGACCCGGCGGGAGGCGTTGTGGGCGGCGGGCGCGGCCGCCCAGGAACGGGCGGACCGGCTGCCGGTGGGGGTCGCGCCGGCCCCGGTGCTGCCGGGGATGGAGGCGGTGGACGAGCTGGTCGCCGACGTGTGGGCGACGGGCCTGTCGCCGGAGACCCACCCGGTGCGGTTCCTGCGCGACCAGCTCGACGCGGCGGGCGCGGTGCCGATCGCCCGGCTGGGCCGGGTGGAACACGGCCGGCGGGTCTGGGCGGGCGGGATCGTCACCCACCGGCAGCGGCCGGCGACGGCGGGCGGGATCACGTTCCTGAACCTGGAGGACGAGACCGGGATGCTCAACGTGACCTGCTCGCCGGGCCTGTGGCAGCGCTACCGGAAGGTGGCGCGGACCAGCGCCGCCCTGCTGGTGCGGGGGCGGCTGGAACGCTACGACGGGGTGGTCAACCTCACCGCCGACCGGCTGGCGGCGTTGGACCCGCCGGTGCGCATCCCGTCCCGGGACTTCCGCTAGCGGTGCCGCCGCAAGCTCAGCGGCCGCGCCCCCCGATCAGCGTTCCGACCCGTACGGGGTAGTGTTTCGGCGGCCGGGCTCCACTGTGGACGACGCGACGGTGCCTCACGTGCGGTACTGATTCCCTCACTAACCGCAAACTATCTTGCTCGCAGGGGTGGTTCACGGGCGCGGAGCGGGGCTAGATTGGCCGACGTGGCGGCGTGGGAACGCGGCCACCGAAGTCCGGTGGTGCTGGTCGCGCGGGTCGTCGAGGGGGAGACTGCTGTGCCGCATCACGCCCGGAGTGCCGCCGTCGCGCGCACCGCCGAGGCGCTCGCCGCCACCGAGCTGTTCGCGGGCGTGCCGGCCGACATCCGGGCGGAGCTGGCGGCCGAGGCCGTGCCCCGGCAGCTGCGCGCCGGCGAGCGACTGTGGACGCAGGGCGACCGGCCCGAGGCCCTCGCCGTCCTGGTCAGCGGCACCGCCGCGGTGTACCGGCACTCCCCGTACGGTGAGCGGGCCATGCTGTCGCTGGTCCGGGCCCCGGACGTGCTGGGCGAGGTGGCCGTCTTCGACGGCCGGCCGCACCCCACGTCGGTGGACGCCGTGCTGGCCTGCGCCACGCTGCTGCTGTCCCGGTCGGCCGTCCACGCCGCCGTCAACCGCAGCCGGGAGACCTGCCAGGCGGTGCTGACCCAGCTCGGGACGCAGGTGCGGCAGCTGACCGAGCAGCGGGCGGACTTCGTCTTCCTGGACCTGCCCGGGCGGACGGCCAAGGCGCTGCTGCGCTTCGCCGGCGCGACCACGCCCGCCACGGTCGAGGTCAGCCAGACCACGCTCGCCCGGCTGGTGGGCGGGGCGCGGCAGACCGTCAACGAGGTCGTCATGCAGTTTGCTCGCCGCGGCTGGCTGCACGTCGAGCCCGGTCGCATGATCATTACGGACCCCGACGCGCTGCGCCGCCGCAGCGGACAGCCGGACCCGCCGGCGTGACGCCTCAGCCGGCCCGGGAGTCGATCAGGACGCCCAGCCCGTCCAGGAGCCGGCCCAGCCCGAAGGCGTACGCGTGCTCGGGGTCGGCGGCGGCCTCGTACGCGGCGCCCGCCGCGGCACCCACCCGCGCGGCGGTCGGGTACCGCTCGGCGTCGAACACGCGCTCGAGCAGCGGCGCGCTGGCCTCCCACCACTGCTGCTCGTCCAGCGTGCTGTCCTGCTGCGAGGTCCGGGCCGCCGCGGCCGCCCGGGCGGTGGATTCCACGAAGCCCAGCAGGAAGGTGAGGGCGGCGTCCATCTCCACGTCGGCGAGCCCCAGGCCGTCCAGCGCCGCCAGCTCGCGGTCGTACTTCTCGATCACCCCCGGGCCCAGCGGCGGCCGCGCGGTCGACACGGTGATCAGCCACGGGTGCCGCTCGTGCAGGGCGCGGTTGTCGTCGGCGATGGCGGTCAGCCGCGCCCGCCACGAACCGTCCGGCGGCTGGCTGTGGGTCATCTGCCCGCACACCGTGTCGATCATCAGGTCCAGCAGCTCGGCCTTGCCCGGCACGTACGTGTAGAGCGACATCGGCGCCACCCCCAGCGCCTGCGCGATGCGGCGCATGGTCACCGCCTCCACCCCCTCGGCGTCGGCGACGCCGATCGCGGCGGCCACCACCCGGTCGACGCTGAGGGTCTGGCGGGGCCCGCGCTGGTTGACGCCGGCACCGGGCGCGCGCCAGAGCAGTTCCAGGGTCCGCACCGGGTCGCCGGTGCCGCTGCGGTGGGTGGGCACGGGCACATCCTTTCAGGCGGCCTCGCGTACGCTATCATCGTACACTGTACGGGATTAGCCCCAGGGGGAGTGCGGATGCGGACAGAGCACATCAAGGTCACCGGCGCGCGGGAGAACAACCTGCGCAACGTCTCGGTCCGGGTGCCCAAGCGGTGCATCACGGTGTTCACGGGCGTGTCCGGCTCCGGCAAGTCGTCGCTGGTGTTCGACACCATCGCCGCCGAGGCGCAGCGCCAGCTCAACGAGACGTTCACGGCGTTCGTCCGCGGCTGGCTGCCCAGCCACGGCCAGCCGGACGTCGACGCCATCGAGAACCTCTCGGCCGCCGTGGTCATCGACCAGAAGCGGATCGGCGGCAACTCCCGGTCCACCGTCGGCACGATCACGGACATCGCGCCGCTGCTGCGCCTGCTGTTCTCCCGCGTCGGCACGCCGGCGGCCGGGACGGCGTCGAACGCGTTCTCGTTCAACGACCCGCAGGGCATGTGCCCGCGGTGCGAAGGCCTGGGCCGCGTCGCCACGCTCGACCTCGACGCGTTCCTCGACCGGTCCAGATCGCTCAACGACGGTGCCCTGCTGCACCCGGACTTCGCCGTCGACTCCTGGTTCTGGCGCATCTACAGCGCGTCCGGGCGGTTCGACAACGACAAGCCGCTGGCCGACTACACCGACGCGGAATGGCACGAGCTGCTGCACGGCACCGGCACGCTGCCGGTGCTCTGGCAGGGCGGCACGATGAACGCCACGTACGAGGGCGTGGTGGACAAGTTCACCCGGCTCTACGTCAACAAGGACGTCAGCACGATGACCGACCGGCAGCGGGCGGTCTTCGAGCGGTTCGTGTCCTCGGGGACGTGCCCGCAGTGCCGGGGCGCCCGGCTGAACGAGGCGGCGCTGGCCTGCCGGATCGCCGGCTGGAACATCGCCGAGCTGGCCGCGCTGGAGGCCGCGGCCCTGCTCGACGTGCTCGCCGGCTTCACCGACCCGGTGGCCGCGCCGATGGTGGCCGGCCTGCGGGACCGGCTCGCCAACCTCGTCGCCATCGGGCTCGGCTACCTCAGCCTCGACCGGGCGACCAGCACGCTGTCCGGCGGCGAGTCGCAGCGGGTCAAGACCGTGCGGCACCTCAACAGCGCGCTCACCGACATGCTGTACGTCTTCGACGAGCCGAGCGTCGGGTTGCACGCCCGCGACGTACACCAGCTCAACGAACTGCTCGTCAAACTGCGGGACAAGGGCAACACCGTGCTCGTGGTGGAGCACGACCGGGACGTCATCGCGATCGCCGACCACGTCGTCGACCTCGGGCCGCGGGCCGGCACCAACGGCGGCGAGGTCGTCTACGAGGGGACGGTCGCCGGGCTGGCCGACGCCGGCACGCTGACCGGGACGCACCTGCGCAGGCGGCTGCCGCTGAAGGAACACTGCCGCCAGCCGACCGGCAAGATGCGGATCGCCGACGCCACCGCGCACAACCTGCGCGGCGTCACCGTCGACATCCCCGCGGGCGTCCTCACCGTCGTCACCGGCGTGGCCGGCTCGGGCAAGAGCACGCTGATCAACGACGTCTTCCTGGCGCAGCACCCGGCCGCCGTGGTGATCGACCAGGCGCAGGTCGGCACCTCCCGCCGGTCCAACCCGGCCACCTACACCGGGATCTCCGACCA
This sequence comes from Pilimelia sp., assembly GCA_035634075.1. GTDB lineage: Bacteria > Actinomycetota > Actinomycetes > Mycobacteriales > Micromonosporaceae > DASQDS01. The sequence continues at coordinate 7,264 of DASQDS010000741.1, forward strand.
CATCCGGCGGCTGTTCGCCAAGGCCAGCGGGGCCAGTGCCGCGCTGTTCAGTTTCAACTCCGCCGGCGCCTGCCCGGCCTGCCAGGGCCTCGGCGTCATCTACACCGACCTGGCGTTTCTCGACGGGCTGAAGTCCACCTGCGAGGCGTGCGAGGGCCGGCGCTTCTCGCCCGAGGTGCTCGGCCACACGCTGCGCGGCAAGTCGATCAGCGACGTGCTCGCGATGAGCGCCGCCGAGGCGGTGGAGTTCTTCCCCGAGCGCAAGGTGCGCGACGTGCTGCGCGCGATCAACGACGTCGGCCTCGACTACCTCACGCTCGGCCAGCCCCTCAACACCCTCTCCGGCGGCGAGTGCCAGCGCATCAAGCTGGCCACCGAGCTGCACAAGACCGGCTCGGTGTACGTCATGGACGAGCCCACGACCGGCCTGCACCCGGCCGACATCCGGCACCTGCTCGACATCGTCGAACGGCTCGTCGACCGGGGCAACTCCGTGATCGTCATCGAGCACAACCTGGACGTCATCCGGAACGCGGACTGGATCATCGACCTCGGGCCGGAGGGTGGCGGGGCCGGCGGGCAGGTGGTGTTCGAGGGCACGCCCCGGCAGCTGCTCGCGGCGACCGGCTCGCACACGGCCGAATTCCTACGCCGCGACGGCTGACGAGCGCTCCGCGGGATTCCTGCGCCGCGCCGCCGGGCGCGTGCGCCCGGCGGGTCCGGCCGTGCCCTACGCTCGCAGGGGTGGAGCGTACAAGCAC
>DASQDS010000742.1:0-1500 GCA_035634075.1 Pilimelia sp.
AGGAGGTCGACCGTGCCCGCCGGGCCCGGTCGCGGGCCCGCCGGGAACGCCTGCGGGCCGTCCGGCGCCGGCTGCGGCGCTCGTTGCGCCTGCCCGACCGCCGCACCGGCCGGCTGCTGCCCCGGCGCACCCGGGGCCAGCGGGCGGGGATCGCCGTGTTCGCGCTCGTCGCGGCCGGGGCGATCTGGCTGTACGTCGACGGGCTGGGAATGCGCCTGGCGCTGACCGTGCTGCTCGTGCTGGCCCTGCCCGCTCTCGTCGTGCTGGCCCTCGACCGGCGCACCTGACCCGCGCACCTGTCCCCGTACCCGAAAGGAACCAGTTCCATGACGCTCACCCTCCTGCCCGCCGTCGACGTGGCCGACGGCCAGGCGGTCCGCCTGGTGCAGGGCGCCGCCGGCAGCGAGACGGTGTACGGCCACCCGCTGGACGCCGCCCTCGCCTGGCAGGCGGACGGGGCGCAGTGGGTGCACCTGGTGGACCTGGACGCCGCGTTCGGCCGCGGCTCCAACGCGGCGCTGCTCGCCGATGTCATCGCCCGGCTCGACGTGCGGGTGGAGCTGTCCGGCGGCATCCGCGACGACGAGTCGCTGCGGGCGGCGCTGGGCACCGGGGCGGCCCGCGTCAACATCGGCACGGCCGCGCTGGAGGACCCGGTGTGGTGCGACCGGATCGTCGGGGAGTTCGGCGACAAGGTCGCGATCGGCCTGGACGTCCGCGGGCACACGCTCTCCGCCCGCGGCTGGACGCGCGACGGCGGCGACCTCTTCGAGGTGCTCGAGCGGCTGGAGAAGGCGGGCTGCCAGCGGTACGTGGTGACGGACGTGCACCGCGACGGCACGCTCACCGGGCCGAACCTGGAGCTGCTGCGCGAGGTGTGCGCCCGCACGGCCAAGCCGGTGATCGCCAGTGGCGGCGTCGCCGGGCTGGCCGACCTGCGGGCGCTCGCCACGCTGGAGGCCGAGGGCGTGGAGGGGGTCATCGCCGGCAAGGCGCTGTACGCCGGCGCGTTCACGGTGGCGCAGGCGCTGGCGGTGCTGGCGGCGGCGTCGTGACGGTCGCCGTGCGGGTGATCCCCTGCCTGGACGTGGACGCCGGCCGGGTGGTCAAGGGGGTGAACTTCCTCGACCTGCGCGACGCCGGCGACCCGGTGGAGCTGGCGGCGGCCTACGACGCGGCGGGCGCCGACGAGCTGACGTTCCTCGACGTCACCGCGTCCGCCGACGCGCGCGGCACGATGCTGGATGTGGTGCGGCGGACGGCCGAGTCCGTGTTCATCCCGCTGACCGTCGGCGGCGGCGTCCGCGCCGTCGCGGACGTGGACACCCTGCTGCGGGCCGGCGCGGACAAGGTCGGCGTGAACACCGCGGCGATCGCCCGCCCGGAGCTGATCAGCGAGATCGCCGCCCGGTTCGGCAACCAGGTGCTGGTGCTCTCGCTGGACGTCCGGCGCGCGGCCTGGGGCTTCGAGGTCACCACCCACGGCGGCCGGCGCGGCAC
>DASQDS010000743.1:0-4640 GCA_035634075.1 Pilimelia sp.
GGTCGCGCTGGCACCAATCCCTTGATCACGCCGCCGAGGTGAGGATTTCCGTGAGGACGCGGTGGGGGGTGGCGGCCTCTGGGGGGTCATGTGCGGTGGCCTCGTAGGTGATCAGTGCCTTCCACAGTGCCCAGCCGCGGCCGCGGGCCCACGTCGCGGGGTCGATGGACAGTCCTTCGCGGAACGCCGCACGGCTCTCCCCGGCGAGCAGCGTCCACGCGATCACCACGTCGCAGGCCGGGTCGCCGACGCCGGCGGTGCCGAAGTCGATGACGGCCGCCAGCGCCCCGTCCTTGACGAGCAGGTTGCCCACGGCGACGTCGCCGTGGAACCAGACCGGCCGACCGTCCCAGCCGGCCCGCAACGCCGACTCCCAGATCTCGGTGGCGGCGTCGCGGGGGACGAGGCCATCGAGCGCGTCGATCGCGCGCCGGGTCTGCCCGTCGTAGACCGTCAGCGGCCCGCCGCGGAACCAGTTGTGCTGGCCCGGCCCCGGCCCACCGGTGGGGTCGACCTGCCGGAGGGCGGCGAGGAAGCCGGCGAGTGTGCTGGCGAACGCGGTCAGGTCGGCGATGCCCGCCCGGGTCGCCGGCTCGCCGTCCAGCCAGCCGTAGACGGACCAGGGGAGCGGGTAGTCGTCGGCCGGCTCGCCCTTGGCCAGGGGCACGGGGATGGGCAGCGGCAGGCGCGGCGCGAGCACCGGCAGCCAGCGGTGCTCCTTCTCCACCGCCAGCGCGTACGGGGCGGCGCTGGGCAGCCGCACCGACATCGTCGTACCCAGGTGAAACGTCCGGTTGTCCCAGCCCTCGGCGGGGACGCGCCGGACCGGCAGGTCCGCCCACTGCGGGAACTGGGTCGCGACCAGTCGCCGCACCAGGCTCTCGTCGATCTGGTGGCGGTCCGGTACGGGGGCGAGGCCCGGTTCCATGGTCATCCGACCCACCTTGACGAGGCCGACACGGAACCGCAAGCGACTTCGGCCCCGGACCGGGCTCAGCCGCCGGGCGCGTCGCGGACCACCACGGGGGTGCCCGGGGCGAGGTGGCGCAGCAGCAGCCGCTGACCGGACCGGGTCAGTCGGATGCAGCCGTTGGTGGAGTTCTGCCCGAGCGTGCGGTCGTTGTGCCAGGTGTGCACGCCGGTGTGCGCGCCGCGCAGCCCGGGCGGGACGGAGAGCGGGTCGTCCGGCACCGAGCCGAGGGCGAAGACGTCGGTGTTGGCGTACACGGCCCCGCGCAGCCGGGACCTGCCGAGGATGAACGTGCGGCCGAGCGGCGTCGGCGTCGCCTTCGTGCCCAGGGACACCGGCCAGGACTTCAGCAGGCGGTCGTCGCGGTACCACCGCAGCTGGTGGGTGCGGCGGTAGACGACCAGCTGGTCGCGCAACGGCGCGGTGGTCCAGCCGTCGCCGGGCGGGAGCCAGGCGATCCGGCGGTTGGCCGACGGCAGCAGCACCGCCACCCAGCCGGCGCGACGGTCCACGATGGGCACCGTGACCGGCACCCCGGCCAGGGTGGGCGCAAGATACGCCAAGGGCCGCCCGCCCGGCCCGTCGTACGCCGCCACCCGGCGTACGGGGCGCAGGCCTTCGTGGATCGGGCGGGTCGACTGCGGCGCCGGGTCGGCCGGGAACCCGCCGGGGGCCAGGTCGTAGCTCAGCACAGGCAGGCCGGCCGGCGCGGTTGCCGCGGGCGGCACGCGCTCGGTCGGGGTCGCGCTGGCAGCGACGGCGGTCGGCGACGGCGTGCCCCGGGCCGCGGCCGTCGTCGGGGGCCGCTCGACGCACCCGGTGCCCATCGTCAGCACGACGGCCCCGATGGCGACGACCCCACGTACCTGGTTGGCCCCCAGGCGACCTCGAACCGGCATCATCCCAGGCTAAGGGCTACGCGGCCGCGGTACGTCGGGTTCGGCAGACGTCGCCTCCGGCAGCGCCGACCCCTCGTCACGACGGCCGTGGCGAGGCCTTCAGCAGGTATCCGCCGAGCAGCACATAGGACAGGCACCGGGGCGCGCCGGTGGCGCCGGGCGGCGGCGGGCCGGGGCTCGCGCAGGTGGCGTTCATCCGCACCCGCTGCCCGCTGGAAACCTGGATCGGCGTCGGGAAATACCGCACGTCGTTGCGGTAGTACGCCTGCTCCTCGGTGAACAGCGTGTCGTCGTCCACGATCAGCTCCATCGGGCCGTGGGCGCCCCGCGGGTTCTGCAGGTCCACGAATGTCACGATCAGGGTGGTGTTGCGCGGGACCTGATACTCGTCGCGGGCGCTGCGGCCGGCCTCACTGGAGGTCTCCAGACGCTGGGTGAACAGCGTCGCACCCGGCGGAATGCCGCCGGGGCCGGTGGGCGCGGTGGGCGAGGCGCTGGCGGCGCGCGGAGCGGGCGCCCGCCGCGGCGTGCCCTCCACGGCGTCGACCGCCTTCTCCGCGGCCTGCCGCGCGGCTTCCGCCTTCTCGGCCACGGGGACGACCTCCTGCTGCACGACCTTCTGCGCCGCGGAGGTGGCCGCCCGCCGCACCAGCCCGATCCAGAGCGCGGTCCCCAACATGACCAGCGCGATGAGCCCGGCCAGCGTCCGCACCGTGCCGGGCGGGATGAGGGCCCGCTGCACCATCGTGGAGTCCAGCGCCAGCGGCGGCGCGGTGTCCGGGGTGAGGATGATCTGGTACGGCCGGGCCACCGGCTGGCCGGTGAGCTGGAGTCGCGCGGGCCGCGCCCGGACCTTGACGAAGGCCGCCTCGCCCGGTCCGACCGCGAGCTGCCCCGGCTTGGGCTCCACGACGATCCGGCGGTCCGGGTCGGTGCCGTGGACGCCGATCTCGACCGCCGTGTTGCCGCGGTTGTCCACCGCGACCTCGTGCGCGCCGCCCCACACGCTGCTGGTGGAGGTGCGCGGCACCACCTCGGCGGTGAGGTCAGTGAACGGCAGGACCCGCAGCAGCCCCTCGAACACCACCTGCTCGGCGGGCTGTTCGACCGGCGTGACCTGCACTTTGTACGGCACGTCGCCGGCCGGCGGCCCGTTGCGCCGGGGTGGGGCGAACGTCAGCATGACGGGCTGCTCGGTGTCCGGATAGATCGACACCCGGTTCCGGTCGACGGTTGTCCAGCCGGCAACCTCGCCGCCGACGGTGAGCAGGTACTCCTCGACGATGGGACTGCCGTTGCGGATGACGAGCGCGCACGTCACCTGCTCGCCGGGGACCACCTCGACGAGCGGTTCGGCGAAACCGCCTGAAGTAGCCATAAACTCAGCCTAAACATTTTTTTCCCAAGTGATTGCTGAATGCTCCTGATTTGTCGCGACTCGGCACCATACTGGTTCTGACCTGCTCGTGAGTGACGACCGGTCGGGCGCCAGGACCGCGCGGTCGTCGGGGGGACGGAGGCACGCGGTGAGCCGGATTCCCGTCTACCTGCACGCCAGCGACCCCATCTCGCGCGCCGGCGTCGCCAGCCAGCTACGGCCGCGGCCAGAGGTCCTGCTGGTCGAGGACGGTCAGGTGGAACGCACCACCGTGGCCGTGGTCGTCACAGAGGCGGTCAGCACCGACGCGCTGGACGTGCTGCGGTCGCTGCGCTGCCGCGGCATCGGCCAGCTGGTCCTCGTCGCCACGGACATCAAGGACGCCGAGCTGGCGGCCGTCGCCGAGGTCGGCGTCGCCGGCATGATCCGGCGTACGGAGGCCAGCCCCGACCGGCTGGTGGCCGTGATCCGGGCGGCCGCGGCGGGGGACGGCTCCGTGCCGCCGGACCTGCTCGGCCGGCTCCTCGCCCAGGTCGGGGCCCTCCAGCGCGGGGTGCTGAGCCCGCGCCGGCTCACGTTCACCGGCCTGACCGAGCGCGAGGCGGAGATTCTCCGGCTGGTCGCCGCCGGGCTGGGCACGGCGGAGATCGCCGAGAAGCTGTCCTACTCGCCGCGCACCGTCAAGAACGCCCTGCACGACGTCACGACGCGGCTGCACCTGCGCAACCGGTCGCACGCGGTGGCGTACGCGCTCCGCAACGGCCTGATCTGACAACGCTGCCTGATCGGTGGCCCCGTCCGCCCGGGGGAGGTGCCATGCGCCGGGGTACGAGGATCGCCGCGGCGCTCGGCGCCGTGGCGCTGGCCGGGCTGACGGCCGTGGGTTCGGCGCCCGAGCCGGGCACCGCGTCGGGGCGGCCGGCGGCGGCTGAGGCGCCGGCGCCGCCGGAGTTCCGGCTGGCGTACGCCGCGACGCACAGGCTGACGCTGGCGGCGGCCGTGCCGGGCGCGGCGCCGGCCGGCCTGCCGGAACTGGCCGACGATGCCGGGGCCGACTACGACGACTACGACGCCGACGCCCGCGGCGGCGCGCTGGTCTGGGTGGGCCGGCGGGCGCCGACCGGGGTCGCGCACGTCGACGGCGACATCTTTCTGCGGGCCGGCGCCGCGCCGGCCGCGCGGCTCACCGACGAGCCGGCTACCGAGCGGCACCCGGCGCTGTCCCCGGACGGCCGCCTCGTCGCGTTCACCTCCGACCGGGGCGGCAGCAACGACGTGTGGGTGATCGGCGCGGACGGCGCCGGGCCGCGCCGGGTCACCGACCACCCCGGCGACGACCAGTGGCCGACCTGGTCGCCCGACGGCCGGCGGCTGGCCTTCGTCACCCGGCGGT
>DASQDS010000744.1:0-7751 GCA_035634075.1 Pilimelia sp.
GAGGCGCGCGGCCAAGGCGTCCGAGGGGCGGGACACTCGGACCTGTTCCGGGTGTGCCGGGTTGGCCGTGGCCGCAAGGACCGACCGGACCGCCTCGATGTGCTCCTCGGCCGCGCGGGCGTAGATGGTGCCCGGATGGCCGGTGAAGCCGAGCCATCGACCGGCCGCCGCCCACCCGAGGAGAACGGACGTGTCCAGCTCACCGGCGAGGACCACGGGGTCGAGGATGCCGGCGACGCCGAACCACTGGCCGCCCAGCCAAACCCGCACGCCGACACCGTCGATCCCGAGCCGTACGGCGGCGGCGGAGCCGAGCACCACCGCCGGGTAGGCCGCAGTGGCAAGGGTGAGCCAGGCCCCGGTGCGCACCCTCGCGCCCACCGTCGCCAGCAGGTCCAGCTTGGCGGCCAGGACCGCAATGCTGCTCGTCTGCGCGGTCGGGATCCGGTCATTGCGGTAGGCGGCGACCGGCAGTTTCGCGGTCGCGGAGACGGACCGGACCGGACCGATGCGGGCCACCATCGCCACTGACTCCACCGGCAGGCTGGCCCGCTCTCCGGTCAGGGCGGTGCCGGGCGCCGCGGTCAGCAGGTCCGTGCCGAGTCGGTCCAGCTCGCGGTCGAGATCGGCCCCGGACGAGGCGGATATGCCGACCACCGCGAGCATCGCGGCGATACCGATCGCGATGCCGGTGGCGGAGAGCACCACCTGGAGCGGTCGGGTGCGGAGACCGGCCGCGCTGGTGCGGGCTATGTCGGCCGGGCGCAACCTCGACGGCCGCAGAGCCGCCGTCACGGTGCCCACCGCCGGTCGTCCACGACGCGGCCGTCGCGCATTCGGACCTCCCGGGGCAGCTGGGCGGCGATGTGGGGGTCATGGGTGATGATGACGACGGTGGTGCCGGCCCCGTACAGCTCACGCAGGAGGGCGAGGATCTCCGCTCCCGCCATCGAGTCGAGGCTGCCGGTCGGTTCGTCGGCGAGCACCAGCGTCGGGTTCCCGATCACGGCCCGGGCGATGGCGACCCGTTGGCGCTCGCCGCCGGAGAGCAGGTGTGACGGGTGGCGGCCGCGGTGGGTGAGCCCGACCCGCTCGAGCGCCTCCGACGCCTTCCTGCGTCGCTCCGCGAGTGGCACGCCGGCGTACAGCAGCCCGTCGGCCACATTGTCCAGGGCGCTCACCGCGCGGGCGAGGTGAAACTGCTGGAACACGAAGCCGACCCGCTGTGCCCGTAGCGTGGCGACCTGCCGGTCGGAAAGCCCGGCCACGTCGTGTCCGTCGATCCTGACCCGCCCGGAGGTCGGGTGGTCGAGCGTGCCGAGCAGGTGCAGCATCGTCGACTTTCCCGAGCCGGACGGGCCGACGACTCCGACCAGTTCGCCTCGGCTGATCGTCAGGGTGACGTCCCGCACCGCATGGATGCCGCCCGGGTACACCTTCGTCACGTCCTCGAGCACGGCGGCGGGCTGGTTCATCCGGGCATCTCCACGGTCATTCCCTTCCGCAGCTCAGGTGCGTCGACCTCCACCTGGCCTTCGGCGAACAGTCCCACCCGCACCGGGAGCAACCGGCGGATCCCGCCGTCGACGACCTCCAGGGCGTACCCGCCCTCGGCCAGCGCGAGGAGCGCGGCGACCGGCACGGCCAGTACGTCCTTGCGTTGCCGGGCCACGTACCGGACGGTGACCGGCGCCTTCTCGTAGCGGGTGAGCGCCTTCTGGTTTTTGACGGTGATCGTCACGGGGACCGTCGCGCCGGCCACGTCACCGGTGCCCTGGTCGCCACCTCCCGGAGTGTCGGAGCCCTGTCCCGCGGTCGCCTCGTCGCCCACCGCGTTGACCCGACCTGCCACCGTGGCGCCACCGGGAAGCTCGACGGAGACGGCGGCCCCCGTGACCGCCCACGTCGCCGCGTCGGCCCGCACGGACAACGTCACCACCTTCGTGGTGCCGGAGTAGCTGAGAATGTCCCCCGAGGCAGGGTCACCGACGCGCGCCGTGTGCCCCGCCACCCGGATCGCCCGTGGGGCGTGCACCACCTGGTACGGCTGGACCGAACCCGTCGGCGCCCAGCCGAGGTCGGCCTGCCAGCGCTTCACCGCCGCCACCGTGGCCGCCGAGTAGGTGTCGTCGACCCGGTAGCCGGTGTAACCGAGCGCCCACAGGTTCCGCTCGAACTGGCGCACGTCCCGCCCGTCAGCCTGCAGAGCAAGCGTGCGGTACATCGGCAACGGCCCGTACAGCAGGACGACCGGTTGCTCGTCGGCGCGGAGCACCGGCTGGCCGCGCGTTATCACGGTGCCGATGGTCGGCAGCCAGGTGATCGTGCCGGGCACGGTCGCCTTCAGCGGGGTCGGCGGTCCGTGGCCGAGACTGCCGCCAGCGGTGAAGGTCTCGACGAGTGTCCGCCGGCTGACCTGACTCGTGACCGTCGGCTGGCCCACCTCGGGCAGACCGTCGTCGCCCGAGGTTCGACCCAGGGCACCGGCGGCGGCGACCCCGCCCGCGAGCACCACCGACGCGCCGAGTACGCCGATCGCCACCCGGCGTCGCCGCGTGCCTGTAGTCATCCGCCGACAGTTCCGCTGCCGCCGCCGATCAACGGCTGGCACGTGTCCATCGCCGCCCGCAGCGCGGGGTCGTACTTGTCACGGTCGGCGAGCGCATCCTCACCGCTTGCCAGGCCGGTCGCCGGGTCGGGATCCGGATAGGCGGGGATGCCGTTGTCACGCATGCAGGCGGCGTACTGCCGCAGCTTCGCCAACTCCTCCGCCGTCGGCCGCTTCGCGTCCAGGTCGCCGACCGGGGCAAGCTCCCGGCAGCGGGCCGTCGCCGCCTCGACCTTCTGCAACGGCGTCCTCTCCTTGTCGACGACGAACTGGTCCTCCTCGTTCTGGGTCACCGGGACACCCTCGCTGCGCATGCAGTCCGCCCACTTGCGGGCGCGATCCGCCGCGCCGAGCATGGGTGAGGCGCTACTGTTCGCGGTCACGACCCCGCCGGCCGACTCGGCCGCGCCGCCGCACCCCGCCGTGACGACCAGGGCAAACACCAGCGAGCTGGCGCACTTGGTTGCTCTCATGCCGGAGATTGCACCCGGCGCGGCGTTGACTGGGCGCTAGCGCGGAGCAAACGCGGACTCAACGAGGATGGGCGGCGAGGAGGGACCATGCGCATTCTGGTGGTTGAGGACGAACGGTTGCTCGCCGACACGATCGCGGCGGGACTGGCCAAGAACGCCATCGCCGTGGACGTGGTGTACGACGGCGCCGCGGCGACGGAGCGCATCGGCGTGCACGACTACGACGTGGTGGTCCTCGACCGAGGCCTGCCGCACGTGTCGGGCGACGAGATCTGCCGGCTCCTGGCGCGCGAACAGCCGTCCACCCGGATCCTGATGCTCACCGCCGCCACGACCATCGGCGACCGGGTCGACGGGCTGGGACTCGGTGCCGACGACTACCTGACGAAGCCGTTCGCGTTCGCCGAGCTGCTGGCCCGGATCCGGGCATTGGGCCGGCGGGCCCGGCCCGCGGCCCCGCCCGTACTCTCGCGGTCCGGCATCGACGTCGATCCGCATCGCCGGGAGGCGTACCGGAACGGGCTGCGGCTGAGCCTGACGAACAAGGAGTTCGCGGTGCTGGAGGAACTGGTGCGCGCCCAGGGCGGCGTGGTGAGCGCCGAACAACTGCTGGAGAAGGCGTGGGACGAGCACACCGATCCGTTCACCGGTGTCGTCCGATACACGGTCATGATGCTGCGCCGCAAGCTGAGCGACCCGCCCGTGCTGGAGACCCTGGCTGGCGCGGGGTACCGGATCCCATGAGCCGACTCAGCCTCCGCCTCCGGTTCACCGTACTGACGGGACTCACCGTCCTGGTCGCCGGCGCGGCCCTGATCGTCGGTGCCTACCTGCTGGCGGCGCACAGCATCGCCACCGACCCGCCGCCGCAGATCCACGTCTTCCAGGCCGAGGACGCCGACGCGGCGCCGAACGCCGCCCGCCCGCTGTGGGGCCCCGACACGAGTCTGCGGCTGGAGGACGGCACCGTCCTCACCGGACACACGTTCAAGGCCCGGCTCGCGGCGATGCAGGACGAGCTGATCCGGCTGTACCGGCAGGAGCGGGTGGAACGGCTGCGCTCGCTTGCCTGGTACGGCGTCGCGGGCGTTGCCGGCGCGACCGTGGCCGCGACCGTGGTCAGCTGGTTCCTGGCCGGGCGGCAGTTGCGTCCGCTGTCCGGGATGACCCGGGCCGCGCGGGGGATCGCCACCTCGCCCCGTCATCTCGGTCGGCGCGTCGACATCGACGGCGCGGTCGAGGTGCGGGACCTCGCGACCGCCTTCAACACCATGCTGGAACGCCTCGACCGAGCGTTCGACGCGCAGCGCAGGTTTGTCGCCAACGCCTCCCACGAGCTGCGTACGCCGCTGGCGATCAACCGGACACTGATCGAAGTGGCCGTCGACGACCCCGGTGTGCCGCCCGCCACCGTGACCCTCGGAAACACCCTGTTGGCTGTCAACAGCCGGCACGAACGTCTCATCGAGGCGATGCTGACGCTCGCCACCAGCGAACAGGAGCTCACCGAACGCACACCGGTCGACCTCGCGGACATCGCCGCCCACGTCCTCGACGAGGCTCGCCCGCACGCCCGCGACGCGCGGGTACAGGTGCGCTTCGAACCGGGTCCAGCACCGGCCGCCGGCGATCCGGTTCTGCTCGAACGCCTGGTGAGCAACCTCGTCAGCAACGCCATCAGGCACAATCACGCCAGCGGCTGGCTGGTGGTCACGACTGCGGCGAACGACGGCGCCGCGACCATCGAGGTGGCCAACAGCGGACCGCTCGTGCCGGTACACGAAGCGGAGGTCCTCTTCGAGCCCTTTCGCCGGCTGGACGTCGGCGACCGGCGGGTGGCGCGGTCGGGCGACGCGGGTTTCGGGCTTGGACTGTCCATCGTCCGGGCCATCACCGACGCCCACGAGGGCGAGGCGTCCCTCCACGCTCGCGGTGAAGGCGGATTGACGGTCCGGGTGGCACTGCCCCGGTACACAGAGTCCACGATGGTGCCCGGTGTGGGCGCGGCGGCGAGTGTGCACTGACGGGCCGGGCGGCCGTTCCACGGTCCCCAACGCCAGACCAACACCGGACGACATTCAATCACCGCATGAATCCTGAAGTGCAGCGCCGAACCCTGTTGCGGACCGTGATGATCGCCGGCGTGGCGGGAGTGGGCGCCTCAGCGGCGGCAGCCGCGGCGGCGACACCGACGGCCGGGTCCGGGGCGCCGCTGCGTTCACGGCGGGGCCTACAGACGGTACGGCTGGTCACCGGTGACCGGGTCACGGTCCGGGGGCCGGACGTCGTCGAATTCCAGCGGGGCCGGGCGGTGGACACGTCACCGATCCTGCGGTACGTCGCCGACGGCGACCTGTACGTCGTGCCGGCCGCCTCGATGCCGCTCATCGAGGCCGGCAGGGTCGATGAGCGATTGTTCAACGTCACCGGGCTGGCGCGCGTCGGCTACCACGATGCCCGGCACGCCGACCCCGCCACGGTGTCCGCGGTGCCCGTGCCCGCGTTGGCCCGTCGACGGGACGAGGCGTACCAGGTGCGGGCGATCTTGTGGGATCGCGCCGGAGCCAGCCCGGTGCCGGATGCCAGAGGGTACAACGAGGCATGGTTCCTCGACCCGGCCACCAACCAGTTGCTGGGCCGGGCACCCGACCGCGGGTACGCCTCGCTGCCCGCCGGCGAATACCGGGTCGTGTCGGCGATCACCACGCCGGACCCGCGGGCGCCCGCCGGCATCAGCCACAGCCTGGTGGTCGTGCCCCGCCTGGTGGTCGCCGCGGACACCACGGTGACGCTCGACGCCCGGATGGCGAACCGGATCTCGGTGTCGGTGCCCGACTCCGGTGCTGAACCGGCCCTCGGCCTCGTCGGCGTCGGCGTCTCGACACCCGGCCGCACCGGGGAGAACTACCTCGCCGGGTTCGACATCAGCGTCAATCGGTACCTCGAGACATATGCCGGGTCGCCGCCCGGTGTCACCGACCAGGATCTGATCTTCTACCACCGCCAGATGCTCCAGGAGCCTGAGCTGAAGGTGGCGGTCGTGGCACCCCGGTCGTTCGCGGTCCGGGCCGAGTGGTACGTCCTCTCACCCCGGCTCGTGGGAGTCAGGTCGCTCGCCGCCGTGCACGTGGGCAGCGGCAGTCCGCAGGAGTTGGCCGGCCTGGTGCTCCGCGGCAGGCTGGCCCTGCTCGACCTGCCACCCGAGCAGGGCGCGGAGTTCCCATCCCGGCTGCGGGACCTGGCGGCAGCGGGCGCGCTCGCGGCACTCCACATCGGTGCGTCGCCGCCCTCTCCATACGAGCCGGACCTCGCCCTGCCGGTCGGCTTCGCGGTCGGCCCGGATGCGCGGGCACTCGGCGACGCGGCCACGGCGAGCGGGGCGACCGTGCGATGGCATGGCATCGACGGCAGCCCGTACCGGTACGATCTGTCGTTTCCTGCCCGCGGCGCCGTCCCCGCCCAACTGCGGCATGACCTGCGCGGACGGGACCTGGCGAGGATCCGCGTCACGTACGCCGCCCAGGGCGCCCCTAGCCCGGGAGGCACCGGCGCCTCCGCGTACTTCCACGGCGTCGGCATCGGGGCGGGCGGAGCGGCCCGGGTGCCCAGGCCGCTGGTCCGCGACGAGTACGTCACACCCGGCGAATGGACCCTGAACAGCACCGGCTACTACGGCCTCGAACAGGCATGGCAGGCGCCAACGCGGTACCTGGCGGACCGGGGTTACACCGTACGGTGGCAGCAGGCCGTCCTCGGCCCGGGTTTTCCGCCCGGTACCGCCGATGCCCTGCATGGCGTCGTCCGCGCCGGGGACGACATAACCAGCGGCCTCAACATGGTGTGCGACGGGCAGGGAAACCTCGGCGAAATGTTGCCCTGGGCGGCCGAGACCGGGGCTGTCACGCTGACCCAGACTCTCTACCGCGACGGCGAACTCGTCGGGCGGAGCGACCTGCCGAGCGCCGCGACCTTCCCCGTCCCGCCCGCCGCGGCACGGTACGAACTGCGCGCCAGGCTGGCCCGCAACGGACCCTGGTGGCAGACGGCGACCGCGATCGAGGCCGCTTGGACGTTCACGTCCGGCCACACCGACGCGCCCGCGGTCCTGCCGCTGCTCACCGTTCAGGCGACCGCCGATGTCGACGCCAACAACACCGCCCGCCCCGGCACGCTGCACCTGCCGATCCGGCTACACCGGCAGGATCTCCAGCAGCCGCCGGCCGGCGGCGAGTTGGCGGCGGAATACTCCAGCGAGGACGGGCGGACGTGGCGCGCGGCACCGGTCTCGCGTACCGCCTCGGGCGTCTGGACGGCCCGCCTCCACAGCGCCGGGCGCGGCTACCTGTCCCTTCGTTTCCACGCCCGCGACCGGCAGGGCAACACCCTCACCCAAACAGTCATCCGGGCGATCCGGATCCGCTGACCGCGGCGCGCCGCACCGCCGACCACGTTGGGTCCCCACAGCGTCACGCGGCCGGCCTATATTGATGGCAGGCCGTGGCGCCGCTAAGGACCCCTCGCGGTGCCGGGCGTGCGCAGCCGAGCTGTTCGCAGACCATCGCACCGTGGGAGGCGTACATGAAGATCATGTCGGCATTGCTGGTCGCGGTCGGCCTGCTGGCCGTGAGCGCCGCCCCGGCCGGCGCCGCCCCGGCCGGCGCCGCCCCGGC
>DASQDS010000745.1:0-5378 GCA_035634075.1 Pilimelia sp.
CGACACGCCGATCGCGTTGGCGCCAATCTCTTGATCACGCGGGTGGGCGGGTGGGTGGGTGGGCACCGGGTGGGGCGTATCGTGGCGGGGTGACCGGTCACGGGGCGGACCTTTACCGCACGGCGCCGGGTGGCGGTCCGGCGCCGGACAGCGTGCTGCTGCCGGGGCACGACGTGCCGCTCGGTCGGCACACGATCGTGCGGCGGTTGCTGCCGCAGCGGCCCCGGCGGATGGTCGGGGCCTGGTGCTTCGTCGACCATTTCGGCCCGGGCGACCCGGCCGGCGGCGGTCGGATGGCGGTGCCGCCGCACCCGCACACCGGCCTGCAGACGGTGACGTGGCTCGCCGCGGGCGAGATCCTGCACCGGGACAGCCTCGGCAGCGTGCAGGCCGTGCTGCCGGGCCAGCTCAACCTGATGACGTCCGGGCGCGGCATCGCGCACGCCGAGCACTCCCCGGCCGGCCCGCCCACGACGATGCACGGGCTGCAACTGTGGGTGGCGCTGCCCGAGGGGGCCCGCCACGGCGCCGCCCGCTTCGACCACTATCCGGCGCTGCCCGTCCTGCCGCTGCCGGGGGTGACGGTGACCGTGGTCGTCGGCGAGCTGGCCGGCGTCCGCTCACCGGCGACGGCGTACACGCCGCTGCTGGGCGCCGAGGCGGTCATCGCCGCCGGCGGGCGGTGCACGCTGCCGCTGGACGCGGCGCACGAGTACGCGGTGCTGGCGATGTCCGGTGCGGCCGAGGTGGCCGGCGCGGCCCTCGAACCGGGCTCGCTGCTCTACCTGGGCACCGGCCGCGCTGAATTGGCCCTGGCCAGCGGACCGGGCGCCCGCCTGTTCGTCCTGGGCGGCGAGCCGTTCACCGAATCGCTGGTCATGTGGTGGAACTTCGTGGCGCGCACGCACGAGGAGGTGGCGCAGGCGCGGGCGGACTGGGCGGCGGGCCGCCGGTTCGGCGCTGTCGCCGGCGACGTGGGCGACGCGCTGCCGGCACCCGCGATGCCGACCACGCGGCTGAAGGCCCGCGGGCGCGACGGGCTCAGCCGGCCCGGCTGAGCGGCGCGGCGCTGCCGCCCGGGTGCCTTAGCGCGCCGACATGCACAGCGTTATCGTGGTGCCGCCCGGCCCGGTGTCGACCGAAACCTCGTCGCAGTTCTGCCGGGCGAGCCACAGGCCCCAGCCGCCGATCGTGCCGGTCGCCGGCCGGGCCCACTGCGCGGGCCCGCCGGTCGGCAGGCCGGGGCCGTCATCGCTGACCTCGCAGGCCACCCGGCCACCGTCGGCGCGCAGCCGCAGCCGCCCCCGCCCGCCGCCGTGCCGCACTGCGTTCGTGGCGATCTCGTTGACCGCCGTGACGAACCGGTAGAGGCGTTCCCCGTCGAGGCCCGCGGCGGCGCAGTGCTCGCGGACCGCGTGGCGGACCGCGACCAGCGTGTCGACGGTGATCTGGCGGCTGAGCAGCCACCTGTCCGCGACGTCCGCGACCCGGTCGCCGGGCCCGCTCACGGCACGGGCCGGACCGCGACGACGCAGGTGTCGTCGTTGGGGTTGGCCGGCGGCAGTTGGGCGAGGAGGGCGGCGAGGGGTTGGTCCTCGGGGCGCCGCTTGGACACCGCGTCGAGGGTGGTGATCACCGGCGCCAACCCTTCCGCCAGGGAGTGGTCGCGGTGCTCGACCAGGCCGTCGGTGTAGAAGAGCAGGATGTCCTGCAGCTCCAACGTGGTCGTGGCGGTGCCGTATTCGGCGTCCGGCACCGCCCCGAGCAGCATGCCGGGCGGGCGGGGCATCGGCGTGGTGACCCCGCGCGAGGCCCGCAGCGGCGCCGGGTGGCCGGCCTGCGCCCAGGTGAGCTGGCGGCTCAGCGGGTCGTAGCGGGCGATCACGGCGGTCGCCGTCGCGGCCGACTGGCCCGCGCACATCAGCTTGTTGAGCTGCGTCAGCAGCTCGGCCGGCTCGCCGGTCGTGGTCAGCGCCAGCGCCGCCAGGGCGTGCCGCAGCTGCGCCATCGTCGTGGCCGCCGCCAGACCGTGCCCCGCGACGTCGCCGACCGCGAGCAGGATGCCGCCGTCGGGGGCCGGCGCGGCGTGGAACCAGTCGCCACCTACCCGGCTGGCCTGCTCTGCGGGCAGGTACCGGACCGCGACCCGCAGCCCCGGCAGGTCGATGGGCTCCTTGGGGATCGGCAGGATGATGTGCTGGAGGTCGGCGGCGAGCCGGTGCTCCGCGCGCAGCGTCTCCTCCTGCTCGCGGAGCTGCCGCTCCACGTCGGCGAGCCGGGCCCGGGCGGTCTCCCGGGCCGTCACGTCCTGCACGATGCCGTAGATCCGCAGCGGCTGGCCCGCTGCGTCCCGGACGGCGTCGGCGACCGTGCGCAGGTGCCGGACCTCGCCGTTGAGCCGCAGCCGGTACGTGATGTCCACCGCCTCGCCGCGGGCGAACGCGGCGGCCGCGTCGGTGTGCAGCGGGCGGTCCTCAGGCAGCGTGAGGGCGGCGTACTCGTCGTTGCGCGCGGGACCGAGCGCCGGGTCCCGGTCGTAGATCCGGTACAGCTGGTCCGACCAGTAGATGTCCCCGCTCACCAGGTCCCACTCGCCCCAGCCGAGGTTGCCGAGCCGTTCCGTGCGGGCGACGCGCTCGGCATAGCGGGCCTCGTCGTCGTGCCGGACCCAGGTGACCAGCAGGCCGGACCCCAGCCGGCGCGCCCGCACCGAGATCTGCGACTCGGCGGGGATGCCCTCGCCGTGCCCCTGGTACGTGATCGGGCCGACGTCGCGCGGCTCGCCGGTGGTCAGCACCTCCTCGTACGCCTGCCAGAGCGGCCCTTCGGCGGTCGCCGGGTACGCCGTGCTGAGGGTGATGCCGACGAGCTGCGTGCCGCTGCGCCCGGCGATGTCCACGGCATCGGCGCTGACCGCCGCCATCACGTAGTCGGTCACCGTGCCGGCGTCGTCGCGGGTCGGTGCCAGCCAGGCAACCGCGCCGGGGATCGAGTCCAGCACCTGCTGGACCAGCTGGACCGGGACGCCGCCGGGCGGCTCGCTGACGGGGCCTGTCCCGCGCGGCCCGGTCGTGTTGAGGCGCAGGGGCCGCAGCACCTCGTCGATCGCGGCCCGCGGGCCGCCGACGGTCGGCGCCGCCCGGGACTCCAGCGTGGCGAGCACCCCGGCGGCGACCTCGTGCGCGTCGCGGCCCTGCTCGGCGGCGAGCTGGGTGAGCTGGACGTGCGCCTCGGCGACGCGGCAGCCGACGCGGCCGGCCAACAGGCCGGCGGCCCGGTCCAGCACGCGGCGCCCGTCAAGCTCCGGATCCCGTCCGGCGACGCGGATCCGTTCCAGGATCTTGCGGTACGCCTGCTGCGCCTCTACCACGCTGACCCCGGCCCTCCAGACGCACGCCTGCCGTCCGCCACCCGGGTGGGCGCCGGTGCCTGCTGGGAGTCTACGCCGACGCGGCGGCCGTGGCGGGGGGCTCCTGCACCGGGAACAGGTCGGTGAGCCCCGTCATCTGCAACTGCCCGTAGACGGGCGCGGTCGTCCCGTCGACCCGGTATTGCGCCCCCGCCTGCCGGGCGGCCTTCATCACCCGGACGAGCACCCCGATGCCGGACGAATCGACGAACGTCACCCCGGCCAGGTCCATCCGTACGACGGCCGGCCCGTCCCGCTCGATGGCGTGGCAGGCGCGGTCGCCGACCAGGTCCGCGTTGGTGTAGTCGATCTCCCCGTGCAGGGCGACGTCGAGGACGTCGCCCTGCCCTGCCATGATCGAAACCGGCTCGCCGGCTTCCGGTGCCGGCGGATCTGCCGGCATGGGTTCTCGTTGCATCGTGTGACCTCCCGGGCGGCTCCGCGACCATTCTGGCAGCCGCCGCGCCCGCCCGGGTGGCCCAGGGCTCAGCCGCCGTCAGTGCGCCACGTCCACCACGATCCTGGTCGGCTGTTCCAGCATCAGGACCCGGAAGCCGGTGCGCCGCGTCGTGGCGACAAAGACAGAGGCGGTGCCATTCGGGTACGCCGTCAGGGCGATCCGCCGCACCCGCGGAAGATTCACCGCGATGGGGTTGGGTCCGGCGATCGTGGCCGCCCCGGTGGTCAGCCCCGTGAGCCCGACGTGGATCTCCGACGGTTGGGGCACCCGGTACGACACGCTGGTCAGCGGGTGCCCGGCCGTGGCCAGCTCCAGCACCACCCGGTCGTACCCGGGATGCGTGCCGGTACGCACCTCGGCGATCCGCACCCGGTCGGCGTCCCCGCCCGCCCACACCGCCGCGGTACCGAAGGCCTGGCTGGGTTGGTGCGCCACGTCCACTGCCAGGCGCGGCGGGCCGGTGAGCCGCACGACCCGGAACCCGACCCGGTCGGCCAGGCCCAGGCCGGCCGTGATCATGCCCTCGAACGCGCCGCCGAACCTGATCTGCCGCAGCGTGGGCAGCGCCGGGTCGTAGGTGCGGCGCAGGTCGATGGTCGCGGCGCCGGTCACGGCGTCGTACGGGTACGCCCCGTCGAAGGTCACCCGCAGGTCGGCGGCCCCGGCCAGCGGGATGGGGCTGCCCGTGCCGATGCCCGACAGGGCGCCGTACTCGACCCGGTAGCCCGGGGTGCCGCCGGTGAAGTCGAACACCGTCCGGTCGTAGCCGGCGTGCCGGCCGGTGCGCACGCCCACCAGGGTGGGCGGGTGCGGGCCGGCCGGCGGCGCCGTGGCGGCGCCGGTGACCGGCGCCGTGCCGGTGGGGGAGGGCAGATCGGCGGCCGCGGCGCCGGGCACGGCGAGCGCGATCCCGGTCACGGTGGCGAGGCAGAGGGCAGCCAGGCGGCGCGAGGTACGGAACATGGGAGAGCCTTCCTGTGGCGCGCGGCCGGGGTGGCCGCCCCCGTACGACGCGGCTGTCACCCGCCCGGTTTACCGCCGGCGCCGGCGCCGGCGTGCCGGGTATCCGACAGCGGTCACGGCGCCCTAGTCGGCCAGCCGGTCCTCCTCGGCCAGCCGGTCCTCCACAGCCAGGCGGTCCTCTTCAGCCAGGCGGTCGCCGCGCCGGCGCAGCATGCCCAGGCCCGGGATACCGGCGATGGCGAGCTTGAGGTCGCGGGTCACGTCCAACAGGTCGTGGATGTCCGGTCCGACCCGGTCGAGCGTGCGCAGGATCGGCAGCACGTTGGTGGTGAGGTGGTCGGTGAGCCGGGGCAGCTCGTCCACGAGCCGGATGGCGGCGTCCACCTCCTCGGCCGACAGCTGCGCCACGAACCGGTCCGCCATCGGCGCGGCCCGCAACAGCGGCTGCTCGTACGCCGCCAACAGGCCCGCGGCGCCGGCGGCCGCGGTGTCCGCCCGGGCGACCACCCCGGCGGCCCGCTCCGCGACCGCCTCGGTGCCCGCCAC
>DASQDS010000746.1:0-21358 GCA_035634075.1 Pilimelia sp.
GCCGGCCGGCGCGCATGGCCGGGCTGGGGGTGCCGGCGCCGGCGGCCATGCCGGCCAGCAGGTCGTCCAGCGCGGACAGGGCGTCGAACCGGGGCCGCCAGCCCAGCTCGGCCGCGGCGCGCGAGCAGTCCATCAGCGGCACGCTGGCGGCCAGGTCGAGCCAGCCCGGGTCGGTCGGCTGGAGGCGCGCCCGCCAGGTCGCGGCGGCGAGCCCGCGCAACGCACCGAGCGGCACGGGCACGACCCGGCCCCGCAACCGGCTGGCCAGCAGGTCCGCGTCGAGCACCGGGTCGGCGGCCAGGTTGACCGCCCCCACCAGGTCCGTGCGCAGTGCCTTCACGTACGCGTCCGCGACGTCGTCCGCGTGCACGGCCTGGGCCCGCAGCCGGGCGTGCCCGGGCACCAGCGGCAGCCGCCGGAAGCGGAGCAGGGACACCGGCGCGAGCGGGCCCAGGAACAGGCGGGCGATCTCGGCACCGGCATCGTGCTGGAAGATCAACGCCTGCCGGAAGCGGACGGCGCGCAGCGGCGGGTCGGCCCGCTCGGCCTCGTCCAGGATCGCCTCCACGGCGGCCTTGTCGACGCTGTACGGGGACGTCGGCACCCCCGTGTGCGGGTGCGACTCGTCGACGAGGCGGTCCTTCGGGCCCGGTGCGTAGGTCCCGACCGACGAGGCGTACAGCAGGCGCGACACGCCGGCCTGGCGCATCGCGGCGAGCAGGTGGCGGGTGCCGGCCACGTTCGTGCGCCGCAGCCGCTCGCGTCGGTGACTGGGCTGGATCTGCCAGGCGAGGTGCACCACCGCGGTGACGCCGTCCAGCAGGCCGGCCAGCGCCGCCACCGCCCCCGGGTCACCCAGGTCCGTGGCGTGCCAGCGGACGCGGTCGTACGCCTCGGCCGAGCCGGCCGGCGGCGGCCGCCGGGCGACGCCGACCACCTCGATGTCCGGCTCCGAGACCAGCCGCCGCAGCAGTGCCGTTCCCACGTTGCCTGTCGCGCCGGTGACCACGATCCGCATGCCGCCCTACCTACCCGCGACGCGGGGGGCCATGCCGGTCGGTCAGTGACAGGTGCCGCCGCCGGTGTCGGTGAACGAGCTACCGGCGGCGACGTCGAGATCCTGGGATACTGGGCGCCGACGAGCGTCAAGGAGACCGATGCCCCCCGCCGAGTATTCACGCCGCCTGGGTCCGATTTCGGCGGCGCAGTTCCAGGCGGCCCTCGACCGCTTCGACCTCGGGCGGTTCGTCGGCGCCACGGCCGTGCCGTTCGGCCTGTTCGGCCAGAACGTGTTCGTCACCAGCACCGCCGGTGAGTTCGTGCTGCGCGGTGCCGCGCACTACGACTGGCAGCTGCCGCAGGAGCGGTTCGTCGCCGGGCTGCTGCACGAGCGGACCGCCGTACCCGCGCCCTGGCCGTACCTGGTGGATACCGACGAGTCGGTCTTCGGCTGGCGGTACGGCTTCGCGATCCTGCCGCGACTGCCGGGCCTGCAGCTGGCGGACCGGGCGGTGCTGGCCGCGCTGTCGGGCGCGGACCGGCGGGAGATCGCCGGGGCGCTCGGCGCCAACCTGCGCGAGGTCCAGCGGGTGCAGTGGCGCCACGCCGGCCGGTTCGACGTGGCCACGGGCGAGCCCCGGGCGTTCGACGGCGGCTTCGCCGGGTGGATCGTCGGCGAGCTGCGGCGGTGGCTGCGGAAGTCCATCGCGTCCGGCACCGGAGCGGGCGAGGCGGACGCCGACTGGGCGGAGGGCGTCATCGCCGCCGCCGCGGACGCGTTGCGGGCGCCGTGCACGCCGGTGCTGGTGCTGCACGACTACAAGGAGGGCAATGTCACGGTCGAGCGGCGGGGCGGCGCCTGGGCCGTCAGCGGCGTGTTCGACCTGATGGAGGCCGTGTTCGGGGACGGTGAGCTGGATCTCGCCCGCCAGCTCGCGGGTTACCTGGAGGCGGACGATCCCACCCTCGCCCCGGCCTTTCTCGCCGGCTACGTGCGGGACCGGCCGCTGCGCCCGGGTGCGCGCGAGCGGCTGGCCCTGTTCCTGGTCTACGACCGCATGATCGTCTGGGAGTACTTCCACCGCCCGCAGCACCGTCCGCAATGGTGGTACGACGCGGCGACGCCGCGCGAGTGGATCGCCCCTTACCTGGCCAAGCTGGACGGTCTGCTGCTGGCCGCCGCGCGGGAATAGCGGTTGCCGGCCGGCCGTTTGGTGCCTAACGTGACCGCCATGTTCGCCACGGTGCGCTTCGAGGCCAGGGGCAGCCGCCCCGCGGGCCCGGCCGCCGTGTGCGCGCGGCCGGCCCGGCTGGATAGCTGACCCTCCTCCCACCGCAGCAGGACGCGCGGAGGAGGGTGTCCGGATCCTCGTTCTGGCGCGGTCCTCCCCATGCGGAGTGGCGCCCGCCCGCGTACCTCACCCGCCGTTTTCCCACCGCCACGCACGCCGCTGCCAGCGGCGCCGGCGTGGCGACCCCGGAGGGATCACCATGGCCAAGAGCCAGTTCATGCGCACCAAGCCGCACCTCAACATCGGCACGATGGGGCACGTCGACCACGGCAAGACCACGCTGACGGCCGCGATCACCAAGATCCTGGCGGAGCGGGACCCGGTCGCCAACCGGTACGTGTCCTTCGACGGCATCGACCGGGCGCCGGAGGAGGTCGCGCGCGGCATCACCATCAACATCGCGCACGTCGAGTACGAGACGGCGACGCGGCACTACGCCCACGTGGACATGCCCGGGCACGCCGACTACGTGAAGAACATGATCACGGGGGCGGCGCAGGTCGACGGCGCGATCCTGGTCGTGTCGGCGGTCGACGGCGCGATGCCGCAGACCAGGGAGCACGTCCTGCTGGCCCGGCGCGTCGGCGTGCCGTACCTCGTCGTCGCCCTCAACAAGGCCGACGCGGCGGACGACCCGGAGCTGCTGGACCTGGTCGAGCTGGAGGTCCGGGAGCTGCTGTCGGAGTACGGGTTCCCCGGCGACGACGTGCCCGTGGTCCGGGTCTCGGCGCTCGGCGCGCTGGCCGGCGAGCGGCGCTGGGTCCAGTCCGTTCTGGACCTGCTGGCCGCGGTGGACCGGTACGTGCCGGTACCGCCGCGCGAGCTCGGTGAGCCGTTCCTCATGCCCATCGAGAACGTGCTGACGATCTCCGGCCGCGGCACGGTGGTCACCGGCGCCGTGGAGCGCGGCGCGCTGCGGGTCGGGGAGCCGGTCGAGGTCGTCGGCCTCGGCCCGACGATGGTTACGGTGGCCACCGGCCTGGAGACCTTCGGCAAGTCGCTCGACCGGGCGGAGGCGGGCGACAACGCCGCGGTGCTGCTGCGCGGCGTGAAGCGCGACCAGGTGCGGCGGGGCCAGGTGGTCGCGGTGCCCGGCAGCGTCCGCCCGCACCAGCGGTTC
Source organism: Pilimelia sp. (assembly GCA_035634075.1). Classification (GTDB taxonomy): domain Bacteria; phylum Actinomycetota; class Actinomycetes; order Mycobacteriales; family Micromonosporaceae; genus DASQDS01. The sequence continues at coordinate 3,412 of DASQDS010000746.1, forward strand.
CGGGCGCAGCTGTACGCGCTGACGACGGCCGAGGGTGGCCGGCACACGCCGTTCGTGGCGAACTACCGGCCGCAGTTCTATATCCGCACGACCGACGTGCCGGGTTCGATCGACCTCGGCGACGTGTCGATGGTCATGCCGGGTGACACGGTGTCGCTGACCGTGAACCTCGGCACGCCGGTGGCGATGGAGGTCGGCCTCGGCTTCGCCGTCCGGGAGGGTGGCCGCACGGTGGCCGCCGGAACGGTCGCCGAGCTGCTCGACTGACCGACTCGAGCCGGCGAGGGCCGTGCCGCGGGATGCGGCACGGCCCTCGTTCGTCCGGTCGCGGACCGGCCCAGGTCAGGCGGCGGAGCAGCTCAGCGTGGGTGCCGTGTTGCTGCCGCTCCACGCGCCGAGCAGGCCGAACGTGACGCTGCCGTTGGCGGCCAGCCGCCCGTTGTAGCCCGCGTTGCTGGCGGTCACCGTCGAGCCGTCGGAGGCCAGCGTGCTGTTCCAGGACGAGCTGACGCGCTGCCCGTTGGCGTAGGTCCAGGTCACCCGCCACCCCGTGATGGGCGTGGTGCCGGCGGTCACCCGCACCTCCGCCTGGAAGCCGCCGGTCCACTGGCCGGTGACGGTGTAGCTGGCGGTGCAGCCGGCCGACCCGCCGGCCGAGGGGGAGGCCGACGGTGACACCGGCGGTGACACCGGCGGCGACGCCGTCGGCCTCGGCGAGGGCGAGGCCGACGGGGACGCGCTGGGCGTCGGCGACGGCGTCGGGTTCCCGCCGCCGTTGGCGCCGCCGGGGAACGTCACGTCGCTGCAGAAGTAGTAGGACTGGTCGGCGTGGCTGGCCTGCCAGATGGTGTAGACGATGTGCCGGCCGGTGCGGCCGGGCGCGGCCGCCGGGATGTCGATCGCCACGCCGCCGGTCACCTCGTCCCACTGGGCGGCCGGGGTGTCGCCGATCTCGTTGACGAGCTGGAGGTCGCTCCAGCTCAACGTCTGGGTGAGCGGGTTGAAGCCCTGCCGGGTCACGTACACCCGGACGTAGTCGGCCCCGTGCCGGGCCTGGTCGTACAGGCGGACCGAGAAGTTGTTGTTGACCGCCGTGGACCGCCAGTTGCCGGGCACGTCGAGCGCGCGGTAGCGGCCGTTCACCGTCAGGCCGGCGCTGCACAACTGCCCGTTCGGGATGGCGGCCTGGTGGTTGCCGGCCACGCCCTCACGGAAGAGGCTGTTCCAGTTCCACATGGCGTTCGGGTCGGCGCGCCAGGCCTGGTTGCACATCGGGTCCTCGGTGACCATCGCCGGCGACTGGTGGTTGGTCCCCCACCGGTCCAGGCAGCCGTAGTTGCGTGAGGGCGGACCGGTGACGTTGCCGTGCGCGGACGCGCCGGTGGCGAGCGCGGTCGTCAGCAGGACCGCGGCGGTCGCCGCGACGGCCAGGACGCGCAACAGCGGTCGGCGGGCATGGACAAGAGAAGACATCGAACCTCCAGCACAGGGGTGGGACAGCCGCAACCCGCAAACATTCGGGGGTACGGGGCGCGGCGGGCGCGACGCTCGGGAGAGCGCATGCACGAAGAGATGACCGGGTTGCGAGAGTTGCCCGTCCTCCCACGTCGGCAGTGTGCGGCCCCCGCGCAGGGGCCGCACCGAGACTCACACAGGCGATTCAATCATGTCAATAGAGGCCGCTCAGTGGTCGGTCGCTCGGCGGTGCAGCGGCTCGGGCGCCCGGGTGCCCGGCGGCTCAGCCGATCGTTGCCTCGACGTCGCGCAGGATGTCGCGCAGGATGTCCGGCGTGCGCGCCGGCGGCTCCGCCTCGACGCACACCCGCTCCATGGCGGCGGCGTACTGGTCGACGTCGTCGCGCTTGTCCAGGTAGAGAGCGCTGGTGAGCTGCTCGATGTAGACGACGTCCGGCAGGTCGCGCTCGGGGAAGCGGAGGATGGTGAACGCGCCGCCCGCCGCGGCGTGCCCACCGGCGAGGAACGGCACCACCTGGAGCTGGACTGTCGGCTGCGTGGTGGCCTCGATCAGGGCGAGCAATTGCTCCCGCATCACCCGCTGCCCGCCGATCGGCCGGCGCAGCGCCGCCTCGTCGACGACGCACCACAGCTGGGGCGGCTCCGGGCGGCCGAGCACGCGCTTGCGCTCCATCCGGACGTCGACGCGGCGGTCAACCTCGTCCGCGGACGCCCGGCCGTGGCCGAGGCGCACGACCGCCCGGGCGTACTCCCTGGTCTGGAGCAGGCCGGGCACGAACTGCACCTCGTACGTCCGGATCCGGGCGGCCGCGGCCTCCAGCCCGAGGTACGCCTGGAACCAGGTCGGCAGCACGTCGTTGTAGCGGTGCCACCAGCCCGGCGTGTTCGCCTCACGGGCGAGGGCGAGCAGGGTCTCGCGCTGGGCGGCGTCGGTAACTCCGTAGAGGCTCAGCAGATCCGCGACGTCGCGCTCCTTGAAGCCGACGCGGCCGAGCTCCATCCGGCTGATCTTGGACTCCGAGCCGCGGATCTCCCAGCCGGCGGCCTCCCGGCCGACGCCGCTGGCCTCCCGGAGCCGCCGGAGTTGAGCGCCGAGCAGCATGCGCAGAACCGTGGGGCCGGTGCCGGTACCTGTGCCGCTCTCGGCTTGAGCGCTCGTCACGTACCGACCCTCCGGATGCTCCAGCCAGCTCTCCTGGCGAGCGGCGGGAGTAAGCATGCCATGAACCCATGGTGAGCATGAAGCCCCGACCGGGTGGGTCAAGCGGCGCTACCGGACGAGTCGGCTACGGGATGAGGTGGTCGAAGTCCCCGTCCCGCGCACCGAGTACGAACGCGGCGATCTCGTCCGGCGTGTAGATCAGCGCGGGCCCGTCGGGATCGCGCGAGTTGCGCACGGCGAGCGCGGTGCCGCCGGGCAGCCGCGCGATTTCGACGCAGTTGCCGCTCGGGTTGCTGCGGCCGCTCTTGTGCCAGGTCACCGGCGGCAGTTGCGTCGTCGGTACGCCATTGGACAGGTGTTGCATGGTGAGTCCTCCCAAAGCCGGACGCCCCCGGCGCTCCGCGTGCACGTGCATCCGCTCTTGCATCGGCACGGTACGCCGAGGATGATAGCCCATGTGCCGGTGTGTCCGTTCCTTGACTTTTCGTGACCTTGACCAGGCGCGACCGTGACTCGTCGTGGTCGGAAGTGTGCGTTGGGGACGGGTCCAGGGGCAGGGACCGGGAGACGAGGAGGACCGTCCAGGATGGACCCGCTCACGGTCGCGGCCCTCGCGGCCGCCGTCGGCGGCATCGGCTCGGCCTGGCGGTTGCACGGCCGGGTCGCGCGGGCCGAGCGGGAAGCCGAGCGGCTGCGCGGCGAGTTGGGCATCGAGCGCCACGCGGCCAGCCACGACCCCCTGACGGGCCTGCTCAATCGCCGCGCGTTCTACCGGATCGGCACGCCGCTGCTGGCCCGACCGGCCCGCCCGCCGCTGCTCGCCCTGGTGCTGGACCTGGACGACTTCAAGCAGGTCAACGACCGGTACGGGCACGCCGCCGGCGACCAGGCGCTGGTCACGGTCGGCCGGCGCCTCGCCGCGTACGCCGGTGACAACCTCGTCGCCCGGATCGGCGGCGACGAGTTCGCCGGCCTGCTGGCCAGCCCGACCCTGGAGCCCGGCTGGCTGCGGCACGTCGAGCGGGAGCTCGCGGCGGCCCTGGCCGCGGCGGGCCGCGCCCCGGCGTTCACCGTGTCCATCGGGCTTGTCGCGGTGCCGCCCGGCGCCCACCTCGCGGCGGCGCTGCGGCACGCCGACGCCGCGATGTACCGGGCGAAGGACGCGCGGGCGGCGGCCCGACCCGCGGCCGACGCACACCCGGCCGCCGGCCGCGTCCCGGGCGGACCCGCCGCGCAGGGCCGGCCGCCGGTCTGGCATTTCGTCGAAACCACCCCAGGTCTGGAGGCGACAGGGCGATGACAACGGGCGCACCCACCATGGACCCGGACAGGCGCGACCCCGCGGAGGTCGCGCCGACGGACAGCTACCGGCCGGCCGATCCCGTCTGGGTGTACCGGGGCGGCGGTTGGCGGGCCGGCGTCGTGGAGGCGGTGTCGGTGCGGGCGGCGACGGTGCGCTACCGGCCCACTGCGGCCCGCGGCACCGGGGTGGACACCCTCACCGCGCCGTACATGCAGACGCGGGCCGAGTTCGACCCGCTCCTGGACGGCAAGCGGCCCGAGGACCGCGACGGGGCCACCCGCCGCTGAGCGCGACCAAAGTTGACCACGCCGGTGGTCGGCCCTCGCCGAAAAGCGACTGTCCGCGCCGCCCCCGAGCCACCTACCGTTTCCGTCATGGTGGAACCGACCAGCCACGACAGGACCGACGCGCCCGCGACCGGGGCCGACCCGGCCGGACCGCCGGGATTCCTCGGGCCGTCCCTCGCCGAGCGGGCGCTCATCCTGGCCTGCGGGCTGGGCCTCGGGCTGCTGGCCGGGTACCTGCTGCCGCGCGTCGTCGCGTGGGCGGTGACGGTGCCGTGGGTGCCGATGAAGGGGCCGCTCGAGCTGCTCGCCTCCCTCGACGACCGCTGGGTCGCGGTCGGCAGCCTCCTCGCCGGCCCCGTCGTGGGCCTCGGCCTCGGCTGGCTCGCGCTGGTCACCCAGCTCACCGTCACTGTCACCGCCCAGGAGCTCACGCTGACCCGCGACGACCGCCGGCGCACGGTCGCCCGGGCGGACATCGACGCGGTGTTCCTCGACGGCAAGGCGCTGGTGGTGCTGGACCGGGAGTCCCGCCAGGTGGTCCGCGAAGCCCAGGACCGGTCGGCCGCCCGGGTCGCCGCCGTCTTCCAGGCGTACGGCTACCCGTGGCTGGCCGCCGACCCCTACGCGGAGCTGTACCGGCGCTGGGTGCGGGACAGCCCGGAGCTGCCGCCCGCCGCCAACGCCGTCCTCACCGCGCGGGAGGCGGCGCTGCGCCGCAAGGTGGTCCGCGACATCACCGAGCTGCGCGACGAGGTGCAGAAGCTGGGCTTCGTCGTCCGGGACGACGGCGTGCGGCAGTACTGGCGCCCGCTCGTGCGCTCGTGACCGAGACCGTGGCCCGTCGGTCGGGCCGGGACCGGGTCGTGGACGTCACCTGCGTGGCGCTGGCCGTCCTCGTCTGGTGGGTGGCCGCGCTGGACGCGCTGGACACCGGCCGGGTCAGCGGCGTCTACGCGCTGGCGGCGTCCGCCGCCGCCGCGCTCGGCTGCGCGGCGCTGTGGGTGCGCCGGCGCTGGCCGGTCGGGGTTGCCCTGCTGACCGCGCTGTTGGCGCTGCCCACCGACTTCGTCGGCGGCGCGGCGACGGTCGCCGTGTTCACGGTGGCGGTGCACCGGCCGTGGCGGGTGACGGTCGGCGTGGCCCTGCTGCACCTGGCCGCCGGCCTGCCGTACCCGCTGGTCCGGCCCGACCCGGGCCTGAGCGCCGCGGCCAGCTTCTTCCTGTCGCTGATGTTCGTGCTGATCGCGGTGGTGTGGGGCATGATCGTTCGGGACCGGCGCGAGCTGCGCGCGTCGCTGCGCGCGGTGGTGGCCCAGGCGGAGGCCGAGGCCACGCATCGCGCGGACCGCCAGCGCGGGCTCGAACGCGAACGGATCGCCCGGGAGATGCACGACGTCCTCGCCCACCGGATCTCGCTGGTCAGCCTGCACGCCGGCGCCCTGGAGATCCGCCCGGACGCGCCGCCGGGCGAGGTGGCCCGCGCCGCGGGGATCATCCGCGCCAGCGCCCACCAGGCGCTGGAGGATCTGCGGGAGACCCTCGGCGTGCTGCGCGCCGGCGGTGACGGCGGCCCGTTGCACCCGCAGCCCGGCCTCGCGGGCGTGGACGCGCTCGTGGCGGAGGCCCGGGAGGCCGGCACCGAGGTGGTGCTCGCCCGGGACCTGCCGCCGGCGGCGGCGCCGCCGGACTCGGTGAGCCGCACGGCGTACCGGATCGTGCAGGAGGGGTTGACGAACGCCCGCAAGCACGCGCCGGGCTGCGCGGTCACCGTGGGCCTGGCCGGCGCGCCCGGCGGGCCGCTGCACGTCAGGCTGCGCAACCCCCTGGGGCCGCCCCCGCCCGGCCCGGCGATCCCGGGCTCCCGCTCGGGCCTGGTCGGGCTCGCCGAACGGGTCAGCCTGGCGGGCGGGCGGTTCGAGCAGGGCGTACGGCGGGAGCCGGGGGGAATGCTGGCCTTTCATCTGGAAGCGTGGCTGCCGTGGCCGAGGTGATCCGCGTCCTCATCGTCGACGACGACCCGCTGGTGCGCTCCGGGCTCACCATGATGCTCGGCGCCGGCCCGGACCTCGAGGTGGTCGGCGAGGCCGACGACGGCCGGCCCGCGGTGGCCGCCGCGGCGCGGCTGCGCCCGGACGTGGTGCTGATGGACATCCGCATGCCCGGGATGGACGGCCTGGCCGCGACCGAGGCGATCCGGGCCGCCGGCGACACCCCGGCGATCATTGTGCTGACCACCTTCGACACCGACGAGCACGTGCTGCGCGCCCTGCGGGCGGGCGCCAACGGCTTCCTGCTCAAGGACACGCCACCGCAGCACATCCTGCAGTCGGTCCGGCGGGTGGCGGCCGGCGAGTCGATGCTCTCGCCGCCCGTGGTCCGGCGGCTGATCGAGCACGTCGTCCGGGACGGGCGGCACGACCGCGCGGAGCGGGCCCGCGAGGTGCTGGCCGTGCTCACCGACCGGGAGCGGGACGTCGCCGACGCGGTCGGCGACGGCAAGTCGAACGCCCAGATCGGCGCCGAGCTGTTCATGAGCGTCGCGACGGTGAAGACGTACGTCTCGCGCATCCTGGCGAAGCTGGACTGCGCCAACCGGGTGCAGGTGGCGATCCTCGTGCACGAGTCGCGGGGCTGACCGCCGGCGCCGCGGCGGCCGGCCGGCGCCCCGCTCGGCCGCCGGCGCGCGGCGAGGTCAGAGCGCGGCGATCGTGGCCGGCGCCCGTTCCGCGCGGCTCAGCGCCCGGAGCACCGCGGTGTCGCCGTGCCGGCGCGCCGCCAGCAGGCTGAGCAGCGGCAGCACCGCGGCCGCGACGCCCGGGGGCAGGGGCGGCGTCGGCACGCCCACGCTGACCGCCAGGTCGTCGCAGTGCACCGAGATCTCCAGCAGCCGGGTCGTGAGGAAGTCGTCGAGCGTCAGCGACCACGCCGCCCATGGCAGCTCGACGACCCGGTCCGCCGGCTGCGCCGGCAGGAGCGTGGCCAGCTCGGCCAGGGCGCCCTCCGCCAGCGCCACCAGCGCCGCGCTGCCGCCGGCGGCCTCCTCGTCGCCGTCGCGCCGGACCCGCACGTTGTCCGCGCCGTCGAGGTCACCGTCCACCCACTGGGAGCGCGCGTAGTGCTCGAGCAGTGGCAGCGGCGCCGTGCCGGGGGTGTCGGCCGCGAGGATCTCCGGCACCCGGGTCACCTGCCGGGCGAGGTGGCCGGCCAGCCCGCTGACCGCCAACCGGGGCAGGGCGCTAGGCCCGTCCCAGGCCGCCGCGACGGCGGGCTCCCGCAGCAGCGCCGTGGCGCTCGCCGCGGCGGCGAGGTAATCCGTCCGAACCACGTCCACCTCCCAACTCCACGTCATTAGGTCGCCACCCTAAGCCCCCACCCCCATCCCACCCCCCGCCGTTCCACCCCTCGGACCCCCGGCGCACACCCCCTGCATGCACCGGCGTGATCAAGGGATTCGGGCCGCCGGAGGCGGCGTGTCGTGGCACCGATCCCTTGATCACGCGGTGAGCCGTGGGCGCTGGCGGAAGTTCGAACAGGTGTGCGAAGATTGCGGGGTGGTTCAGGAGGGGACCGTCCTGCACGCCGATCTCGACGCGTTCTACGCGTCGGTCGAGCAGCGGGACGACCCGGCGTTGCGGGGGCGGCCGGTCATCGTCGGCGCGGGGGTCGTGCTGGCATGCAGTTACGAGGCCAAGGCGCGGGGCGTGCGGACGGCCATGGGCGGCGCGCAGGCGCGGCGGCTGTGCCCGGACGCCGTCGTGGTGCGGCCGCGGATGTCCGCCTACAGCCAGGCCAGCAGGGCCGTGTTCGAGGTCTTCCGCGGCACGACGCCGCTGGTCGAGCCGCTCTCCATCGACGAGGCGTTCCTGGAGGTCGGCGGCCTGCGCCGGCTCGTCGGCCCGGCGGAGGGCATCGCCGCGCGGCTGCGCGAAGACGTCCGTGCGCGGGTAGGTCTGCCGATCACTGTCGGGGTGGCCCGCACGAAGTTCCTGGCCAAGGTCGCCAGCGGCGTCGCCAAGCCGGACGGCCTGCTGGTGGTGCCGCCCGGCGGTGAGCTGGCCTTCCTGCACCCGCTGCCCGTCGAACGCCTGTGGGGCGTCGGCCCGATCACCGCGGCGAAGCTGCGGGAGCGGCGGATCCGCACGGTGGGTCAGGTGGCGCGCGTCGGGGAGGCCGCGCTGGTCGCCATGTTGGGGGCGGCGGCGGGCCGGCACCTGCACGCGCTGGCGCACAACCGGGACCCGCGGCCGGTGCAGGTGGGCCGCCGGCGGGGGTCGATCGGCGCGCAGTGCGCGCTGGGCCGGGCGCGGCGTTCCCCGCAGGCCGTCGACGCCGTCCTGACCGGGCTCGTGGACAGGGTGACCCGGCGGATGCGCGCGGCGCACCGGCCGGGCCGCACGGTCGTCCTGCGGCTGCGCTTCGACGACTTCTCCCGGGCCACCCGGTCGCACACCTTGCCCCAGGCCACCGCGCACACCGCCACGATCCTCGCGGCGGCCCGCGCCCTGCTGGCCGCGTCGGCGCCGCTGATCGCGGACCGCGGGCTCACGCTCGTCGGGGTGGCGGTCGGCAACCTCGGCGGCGGCAAGGCGGTCCAGCTCGAGCTGCCGTTCGGCGACCGGCCCGGGGACGACCTCGACCGCGCGCTGGATTCGGTGCGCGACCGGTTCGGCTCCGCCGCCGTCACCCGCGCCGCGCTGCTCGGGCGCGACCTCGGCCCGGCCGTGCCGCTGCTGCCGGATTGACCGCCCGTGGCCGGCGGCCCGCCGGTGGACCGGTTTCCGTCAGGGGCGCCGGAATTCGGCCCGCCAGCGCCGCACGCCCGGCCGGGCCGGGTCGGCGAGCAGCTCGATCCGCACGGGCGCCAGCCCGCCGGTCGCGAATGCTTCCACCTCGGGCCGGGTCAGCCGCCACGGTGGCCCGTCGTCCGGGTCGCCGTCGGCGGGCAGGGCACCGGCGAGCACGAGCAGCGTGCCGCCCGGCGCCACGGTCGCGGCACCGTTGGCCGTGGCGACGGCGCGCAGCGAGCGGGGGAGCGCCTGTACGGTCTGGCTCTCCACCACCAGGTCGAAGGCGCCGATCCACCGGCGCGGCGGGTCGAGCAGGTCCGCCAGTTCGTACGCCACCGCCGAGCCGGGGAACCGCTGCCGACAGGCCGCCAGGGCCGCCGCCGACACGTCGAAGGCCACCGTGGCGAACCCCAGCCCGGCGACGTACTCGGCGTCGTCGCCCAGCCCGCAGCCCACCACGAGGGCCCGCCGGCCGCGCCCCGCCACGCCCGCGCGCCGGGCCCACGGGGGCAGGAAGGGGTTGGGCCCGCCGCGATCCCAGGGCACCCGGGTGGTGCCGGCCGCGGCGGCCCGGTAGAGGCGTTCGAACCACCCCGTCGGGTCGCCGTCGGCGAGCGACTCCGCGGCCATCCGCCGGGAGACCTCGTCGGGGTCGGGAGCGGCGGCGGTCGCGTCCACCATGCCGCCCCCTCTCCGCCGCAAACCCCCGGCTGACCTTACGGCGCCGCCCGTGTCGCGTTGGCCCGGCGGCGAGGATACTGGTACGTCATGGGCATCGTTTCCCCCGGTTTCTCCGGCCGGCGACGGCCGACGGAGACCGCGCTGCCGCCCGGGCAGTACCTGACCGAGGACTTTCCGGTCCTGTCGGCCGGCCCCACCCCGCGGGTGCGGACCGAGACGTGGGAGTTCACCGTCGACACCGAGGCCGGCGTCCGCCACCGGTGGTCGTGGGAGGAGTTCGCCGCGCTGCCGGCCGAGGACGTCACCGTGGACATCCACTGCGTCACCAAGTGGTCGAAGTTCGGCACCCGCTGGCGGGGCGTGCCGGTGGACACGCTGCTGGCCGATGTGGACACCGCCGCCGACTACGCCCTGGTGCAGTCGTACGGCGGTTACACCACGAACCTCCCGCTGGAGGACCTGCTCGACGGGCGGGCGTGGGTCGCCTTCGAGTACGACGGCGCGGCGCTCAGCCCGGCGCACGGTGGGCCGGCCCGGCTGCTCGTACCGCACCTGTACTTCTGGAAGTCCGCGAAGTGGGTGCGCGGCATCCAGCTCCTGCACGAGGACGAACCGGGGTTCTGGGAGAGCGCCGGCTACCACGACTACGGTGACCCGTGGCGCGAGCAGCGGTATCAGGGCGACTGACGTGGCGGGTCGGCCGGCTGGCCGGCGTCCGCGACGAGACCGCCACCGCGCGCACGCTGGTGCTCGACGTGCCGGGCTGGCCGGGCCACCTCGCCGGTCAACACGTCGATGTGCGGCTGACCGCGCCGGACGGCTACTCGGCGCAGCGCAGCTACTCCATCGCCTCAGCCGCCGGCGGCGACACCGTCGAGCTGACAGTCCAGCGGGTCGACGGCGGGGAGGTGTCGCCGTACCTGACCGGCGTCGTGGCGCCGGGGGACCCGGTGGAGCTGCGCGGGCCGGTGGGCGGGTGGTTCGTCTGGCGGCCGGCGGACACCGCACCGGTCCTGCTGGTGGCCGGCGGCTCGGGGATCGTCCCGCTGATGGCCATGATCCGCGCCCGGGCGGCGGCGGGCAGCCGGGCGCCGTTCCGTTTGATCTACTCGGCGCGGGGCCCCGCGGACGTGTGCTACGCCGAGGAGCTGCGCCGCCGCGTGCGGGACGACGGCGGCCTGGACGTGCGGCTGGTGTACACCCGGCAGGCCCCGGACGGCTCCCGCGAACCGCCGGGCCGGGTGACCGTGGCGACGGTGAACACGCACGGCTGGCCGGCGGAGTTCGCACCGAGCTGCTTCGTGTGCGGCCCCACCGGCTTCGTGGAAACGGTGGCGGACATCCTGGTGGCGACGGGACACGACCCGCGCCGGGTGAAGACCGAACGGTTCGGACCTAGCGGAGGCGCCCGATGACCGCACAGCCCCACGACACCGCCCAGCCCGACGACGACCTCGGCTACCGGGACGGCAACGCGCTCGCCGGCGCGCTGCGGGAGGTCTTCGCGGTCGACGTGACGCCGGCGCTCGGCCGCTGCGCCGGCTGCGGCCAGGTGGGGGCGGTGGCGACACTGCGGGTGTACGACCGGGCGCCCGGCCTGGTCGCCCGGTGTCCCGGCTGCGACGCCGTCGTGCTGCGCCTGGTCCGCGGCCGCGACCGCGCCTGGCTGGACCTGCGCGGGTCGGTCAGCCTGGAGATACCGCTCCCGCCAACCTGAGCGGCGCACGGGATCGACCGGCGCCCGCGGTCACGGCCGCCAGATCGCAATGCCGATCTCGCGGGTCCGCTCGGCGAACCGCCCGCTGGGCGAGCACGCCCGCAGGAGCTGGCGGAGGTCGTCGGCGAACGCCTCCCGGCGGTCACCGAAGAGGTGCGGCGTCGAGCCGGAGAGCGAGAAGACGGCGGCGACGATCTCGTCGAGGCCGCGGTCCACCACCTCGCCGCGCCGGACCTCGACGCGGGTCGGGCCCGTGTATCCGGCCGCCCGCATGACGTCCTCCTCGCCGCCGGGCGTGCCGGCCGGCAACACCCCGCGGCCGGCCCGGCGCACCGGCCCGAGGTAGTGGGCGACCAGTTCGTCGATGCGGTCCCACGGCGGGCGCGGGTGCGGGAGGGGGTCGTCGCCGGCCACGCCGCGGTGCGTGGTGGCGGAGACGTGGACCCAGGCGCCGTCGGCGCCGAGCATGCCGCGCACGCGGCGGGCCACGAGTGGCCGATCCATCCAGTGGAACGACTGCGCCAACGTGACCAGCCGGAAGGTCCCGAGGTCGGCCGGCAGGTCCTCGGCCCGCAGGTGCCGCCAGTCGATGTTGCGGATCCCCTGGTCGGCCGCCGCGCGGCGGGCCTCGGCCAGCATGTCGGGGTCCGCGTCGACGCCGACGGCGGAGTCGACGTACGCCGCCAGCGACAGCGTCAGCGAGCCCGGCCCGCAGCCGACGTCCAGCAGCCGACCCCCGCCGTCGAGGCCGACCGAGTCCCGGATGGCCTCGGCCAGCCGGGCCGGGTACGGCATCCGGCCGACCGCGTAGTGCGGCGCGCTGCCCGCGTACAAGGACTCGTCCCACTGCCACCTCGCCGTCGTCACGGGCACGGACCCTACCGGCCGAGCGCCCCCGTGAGCAGCCAGCGCAGGCCGTGGACGTAGTTTTCCCGCAGCCGCTCCGCCGGCAGCGGCGCGCTTCCGCCCGGGTCGGCCGTCGGCCGGCCGGCGACCGCGGCGAAGCCGAACGTGTAGACGATCAGCGCACGCAGGGCCTCGGTGGCGTCGGCGCCGGTCCGGCCGGCTTCCCCGATGGCGGTGAGCGTCTCCGCGGTCAGCCGGTCGGCGTGCGGACCGCTCCGGCGCCGCCGCGTGAGGAAGAGCGGCACCAGGTCGGGGGCCGCCAGGAGCGCGTCGTACGTGGCCACCAGCAGCGCCTCCACGCGGGCCGCCGGGTCGGCGGGCGGCGGCCAGGGCGGCCGGACCGGCTCGAGGACCCGGTCGAGCAGGTCGTCGACGAGCGCCTCCTTGCCGGGGGCGTGGTGGTAGAGCGCGTTCGGGGCGACGCCCAGGCGGGCGGCGATCGCGCGCATGGTCATCGCCGCGAGGCCGTGCTCGGCGATCTGGTCGCGGGCGGCGGCGAGCACGGCGTCACGGGTGAGGCCGGCTCGCTGGCCCCGGGCGCGGGCGGTTCCCATGCCGAGATAATGTACACTGTCCATTTAATGGACGCCGTACAATAAGAGTGAGGAGGCCGCCATGGCCCTGCCGATGGAGGCGTACCGCGGGACCGCTGCCGGGGTGCCGTTCGTGGCCCTGCCCCCGGCCACCGGCGGCCGGGCCGGCGCACCCGCCGTGGTCGCCTGGCACCTGAACACACCGCCGCGCACCGAGCGCGCGCTCGCCGCCGCGCTGCCGCTCGCCGGCCTGGACGCCTGGCGCCTCTACCTCGGCGTGCCGATGTGCGGCTCCCGGCCGTTGCCGGGCGGCGACGAGGAACTCCTGCGGCGGCTCGTCGCCGACGCCGTGCTGGCGGTGTACGAGCCGATGACCGCGTGCGCCGCCGCCGAGTTCCCGGCCGCCTGGGCCGACCTGCGCGCCCGGTTCGACCTGGCGGCCGAGCCGGCTGCGCTGCTGGGCGGCTCGATCGGCGGCTCCGTGGCGGCCCGGGTCGCGCTCGACCGGGCCGTACCCCTGGACGCCCTCGTGTTGATCAGCGCGCTGATCAGGCCCCATCCGGCGATCACCGCGCTGGCGCGCCAGGCCGGGACCACCTACACCTGGTCGCCGGAGTCCCGGGCGGCGGCCGGTCGGCTCGATCTCGTCGCCCGCGCCGGCGAGCTCGCCGCGCGCGGCGAACCGGCGGTCCTGCTCGTCGTCGGCGAACGCGACCTCGCCGAGGCGTTCCTCGCGCCGGCGGCGGAGCTGCGCGCGGCCCTGGCCCACCGTTACCGCGACCCGGCCCGGGTGGCCCTGGCGACGGTGCCGGCGATGGGCCACGCCTTCGCCGACGACCCGGGGTACGAACCGGCGCCGCAGACCCCGGACGCCGCCGCCGGCGACGCGATCGCGACAGACTGGCTCCGTCGCCACCTGGCCACGGCCCGCTCCGACGCCTGAGCGGCGCCCGCGGTTCGGGACGCCGCGGAGCGGCTGGCCAGCGGGGCGACCGCGGTCAGCAGGCGACCGCGGAAGTCGGCCGCGTCGACGCCCCCGGGGCGGCTGCGTGGCGGTGGCTCACCGGTAGCTGGCCGCCTGGAGTTCGTACAGCCGGGCGTACGCGCCGCCGCGCGCCATCAGCTCCGCGTGCGTGCCCAGCTCCGCCACCGCGCCGTCGGCCAGCACGACGATCAGGTCCGCCATCCCGACGGTGGAGAACCGGTGCGAGATCAGCAGCGTGATCGTCCCGTACGCGCCGGCCGCGACCCGGGCCGACGCGACGAAGCGCTCGAACAGGTCGTGTTCGGCCTGCGGGTCCAGCGCGGCCGTCGGCTCGTCCAGCACCAGCAGCAGCGGACCGCCGCGCATCAGCCCGCGCGCCAGCGCCAGCTTCTGCCACTGGCCGTGGGACAGCTCGGCGCCGGCGAACAGGTGGCCGAGCTGCGTGTCCAGGCCGTCGGCCAGGCCCGCCACGACCGGCTCCGCGCCGGCGTCCGCCACGGCGGCGGCCACCCGCGCGCGGTCCTCCAGACGCGGCAGGTCGCCGACGCCCACGGTGTGCCGGGCGAGGAACTGGAATTTCGCGAAGGCCTGCTGGGCGCCGCTGACCCGCGCGCGCCACAGGACGGGGTCCAGGTCCGCCAGCGGCCGGCCGTCCACCGTCACCCGCCCCGCCTCCGCCCGGTAGAGGCCCGTGAGCAGCTTGACCAGGGTGGTCTTGCCCGCGCCGTTCACCCCGACGACGGCGACGGTCGCGCCGGCCGGCAGGTGGACCGAAACGTCGCGCAGCACCGCGCGGTCCGTGCCGGGGTAGGCGAACCCGACCTCGTGCAGCGTGATGCCGCTCGTCAGGCGGTCGGGCGGGGCCGCCGCGCCGCCGGGTGCCTCCGCCCGGGCGTACGCCGCCAGCCACCGGTAGTGGTCCACGGCGTGGCCGGCCTGCGCCACGCCGCCGATGCTCGCCACCGTGAGGGCGATCTGGAAGCGCAGCTGGCTGCCCAGCGTGATGACCAGCACCAGGTCGCCGGCCGTCGCCGCGCCGGTGGCCGCCAGACGGGCCACCAACCCGATGGCGGCCACGAAGCCGGCGGCGTAGCAGGCCCAGCCGAGCAGCTGCCACCCGGCGCCCAGCACCTGGGCCCGGCCCCGGGCGCGCAGCACCTGCCCCCACAGCCGGTCGGCGTGCCGGCTGATCTCCGGCGTGGCCAGCGCGATGCGGGTCTCCTTGGCCGGTTCCGGCAGCACGCACAGCCGGTGCAGGTCGCGCTCCGTGCGGGCCGTCTCGGCGGTCTCGGCCGCGGCCTGCTGCACCAGCCGCCGGCCGCGCCCGGCCAGGTACAACGGCGGCGCGGCCAGCAGCGCCAGCCCGGTCAGCAGCGGGTGTACGGTCGCCAGCAGCCACATGCTCAGCCCGACGCTGAGCAGGGCGGCGGCGGTCTCGGCCACCGACCAGCAGGACGCCGCGAGCGCGTACGTGTTCTCCCGCAGCAGGGTCAGCCGGTCGAGGTATTCGGGCCGCTCCAGGTGCGTGATGGTGGGGATCGCCGCCGCCCGGCCCAGAATCTCCTGGTTGAGGTCCAGGTCGACGCGGAAGGCCAGGTCGTTGCGCAGGCTGCCCTGCAACCGCTGGCCCGCGGTGAGCATCATGTGCGCCGCCGCGCCGAGCGCCGCCGCCGCCAGCACCCCGCCGGCCGAGCCCAGCCCGGCGGCGTCCACGAGCCAGCGCTGGCTGTATCCGGTGACCGCCACCGCGCCGGCCAGCAGCAGCACCAGCAGCCCGGTGAGCCAGGCGGTGCCGCGGTCGGCGCGCACCGCCAGCGCGAGCACGTGCCACACCACCCGCGCCCGGCCGATCATTCCGCGCTCCCTTCTGTGCCGCCGTCGTCGGCCGGCCCGGCCGGCTGGAACCGCGCCGCCTGCAGCCGGAACAGCCGGGCGTACTCGCCGCCGGCGGCCAGCAGCTCGTCGTGGGTGCCGGCGGCCACGATCCGGCCACCGCCCAGCAGCACGATGCGGTCGGCGTTGCGGATCGTGGCGAGCCGGTGCGAGATCAGCAGCACGGTGGCGCCGTCGACGGCCCGCACGACCCGCTCGAAGAACTCGGCCTCGGCGTGCACGTCCAGGTGGGCGGTGGGTTCGTCGAGGACGACGACGTGCCGCCCGGAGCGCGCCGCGTACAGGGCGCGGGCCAGCGCGATGCGCTGCCACTGGCCGCCGGACAGGTCCACCCCGCCGGTCCGGCCGCGGGCGAGGACGGTGTCGAGCCCGTCGGGCAGGCCGGCCAGCAGGGCGGTGGCGTCGGCGTCCGCGGCGACGGCGGCGATGGTGGCGGCCACGCCGTCGCGCCGGTGCGGCGCCCCGAGGGCGATGTTCTCCCGGGCCGACAGGGGGTACCGGACGAAGTCCTGGAACACCACGGTGAGCCGCCGCCGCCACGCGGTCGCGTCGAGGTCCGCGAGGTCCACACCGTCGACGGTGATCCGGCCGGCGGTCGGCGGGTACAGGCCGCCGAGCAGCTTCATCATGGTGGTCTTGCCGGCGCCGTTGACGCCGACGACGGCGAGCACCTCGCCGGGTCGGATGTCCAGGTCGAGGCCGGCCAGCGTGGGCGCCGCGGCGCCGGGGTAGCGGAAGCCCACCCCCTCGAACCGGATCCGCGGCGGCCGGGCCGGCGTGGGCTGCGACGCCGGCTGGGGCGCCCGCTGGGTCGCCCGCGCCGGGTCGTCCGGGGGAGGCGGGGCCTCGGCCGCGTGCCGGCGTTCGAGCCTGTCCACGGCCTGCACAGCCCCCAACCCGTACTCGATGTCGAAGGCCTCCAGGCCCATGCCGGAGATCCGGAAGATTCCCCAGGCCGCGCCGAGGCAGGTCGCCAGCTCGCCGACCGTGATGGCGCCCCGGGCGGCGGCCAGCCCGGGCACCAGCAGCGCCGCGCCACCGGCGCCGAAGGACAGCGCCAGGACCCAGCCCTGTCGCCGCTGGAGGGCCGCCGAATTCGCCAGGGACGCCGCGAGCCGGCCCTCCTCGACCGCCATGCGCCGCCCCAGCACCCACTCGCCGAGCCCGAAGACGCGCAGCTCCTTGGCGGCCGGCGCGCTGGCCGCCAGGTTCGACCAGTACGTCGCCTGCCGCTCGTGCGGCACGAGGGCGTCCCACACCCCCGCGGCGCCCGTCCACTGTTGCCGGATGATCGCCCGGTTCAGCAGCGCCGCGGCCAGCAACCCGGCCGCCAGTGCCGGGAAGTAGCGGGCGAGCAGCCCCGCGGACACGATGGCGCAGGCCACCCGGAACACCAGCTTGGTCTGGCCCGTCGCCGCGGTCCCCGGCGACCGCACCCGCCAGCCGTTCTCGCCGAGGTCGGAGGCCCGCAGGGCGTCGTCGGCGTACCCCGGCTCCTCCAGGTGGGCGATCCCGCGCGGCGCCGTGACCAGGTCGCGCAGCCGCCGGCGGACGCTGCGGTCGATCTGCTGCGAGGCCAGCAGGTCCGTGGTGTCGCGGGCCGATTCGCCGAACTGCTCCGCGACCAGCACGGCGGCGAAGGCGGCCAAGGGGCCCGGCAGCCCGCCGGCGGCGCCGGTGCCGACGACCGCCACCAGCTCGGTCACCAGCCACCCGGTCGCCACGGCCAGTGCGGCGGGGGTGAGCGCGGTGACGGTGTGGGCCGCGACCAGTGCGGCGGTCAGCCCGGCCCCGGCGCGCGGGACCAGGCGCAGCAGGCGCAGCCGCTCCCGCAGGACCTCGCTCGCGGGGCGCGGGTCGGGAGCCATGCCGGACAGCGCGCGGACGAACCGGTGCGCCGCCCCGCCGATCCGGTCGAGCCAGCCCATCCGTGTCCTCCGCCCCCGTCGCGCAGCCGCGCAGCCGCCGGTCGTCTGCCGGGCCCGCCGGTTGTACCGGGCGGATTGGTGCGGGCGCCACCGTTTTCTCGGCAGGTGCCGGCCTTGTCTCAGGTACGGACCCGCGCCGCCGACAGGTCTCCCGGGGTCTTCGAACCTGGGCGGCGGTGCCGGTGGGACGGGAGAGGGGTCGACGGTGCGGCGATCGGCGGAGTGGGCCCGCTGGCGGGGGCCGGCGCTGGCGGCCGGCGTGCTGCTGTCCGCCGCGCTCGCCGGCGCC
>DASQDS010000747.1:0-3997 GCA_035634075.1 Pilimelia sp.
GCCGATGGCATCGGCGCCGACGGCATCGGCGCCGACGGCACCGGTGCCGACAGGTCGGGCTCCGGCGAGCCGGGGATCGGCCAGGCGGGCGCCGGTCGGTCGGGTGGGGGCGGGCGGCGAGTGGTCGGGACAGGTCCAACCCGGCCGCGGGCCGCCACCAGGTCCGCTTCCGCGCGGGCGGCCAGCTCGCCCAGCTCGCGCAGCGGGTCGGCCAGCCGCTGGACGTCGGGCAGCGTCGTGTGCAGCCGCACCGTGCGGCCGGCGAAGCCGGGGCTGGCCGGCCGGTACGCGAGCACCAGCTCGTCGGGCGGCGCCGGGACGACCATGCCGCCCGGGTGGGCGTGCGTGTAGACGGTCTCGAACGTGCGGCGGAACTCCGTCGGCCAGCGGGTCGCCGCCGTCCCCCAGCGGCGCTCGTCGCTGTAGGCGTACCAGCAGTACGCCCACGCCGCCGGCAGTGGCCGGCCGTGCGCGAGGTACCGGGCGAGGCCGACGCGCAGCGGCATCGGCAGCTCCCCGGTGCGCGGGCCGACGGGTGGCGGCTGGAGAGCCGGGTCGCCGAGGATGGCCAGGGTCTCCAGCAGCGCGGCCAGCTCGCCCGCCTGCTCGTCGAACGCCACCGCCGCGGGGTACCGCTCGCGCAGCGTGGTGAGCTCCGCCGCGATCGCGGCGTACTCCTCCTGCCACTCCGGGGCGCCGGCGAGGTCCACGAGCACCCGGCGCTCCAGGCCGTAGAGGAAGAGCCAGAGGTGCACGGGCAGGGTCGGCCCGACCCGGCCCCCCGCGAGCCACTCCAGGTAGGCGGCGCGGGCGCCCGGCGTCAGCTCGGCGTACGCCGGCCGCACACCCTCCGCGGGGGTCTCCTGGTCCAGCCGTACGCGGCGCACGGGCACCCCGGGATCGAGCAGCGCCGGTTCCGGTGTGGCCGCGTACGCCGCGCCGAGGCCGGCGCCGACGTAACACAGCCCGCCGGCGATCGCGTACCCGCCGACCAGGACGGGCGGGGCGCCGGGCGGCAGCCAGACGGCATCCGCCCCCACCGTGACCACCGCGGGGGCGGCGGTCCCGCCGCTCGCCGGCGCGGTGGGCGTTGTCACAAGCTGCCTCCCTGCTGTCGTGACCGCTACCGTATGAAACCGCCCCGCAGCGTGTCATCCGTCTGGCGGCCGGATCCCATGCCAGAACGCCGAGCCTATGCCGCGGAACAGGCGGAAGCGGCTCGACCCCGGGGCACCCGACCCCCAGGCACTAGGCTCCGGGGCCATGTCCATCGACGGCCTGGCCGGAATGTGGGACCGGCTCCTCGGCGCCCAGCCGGACCCGGACCCCTGGCTGGTGCTCGTCACCGGTGCCGTGGCGCTCCTCATCGTCGGCACCCGGGCGACCTGGCGGCTGGCCCGCAACGCGATCACCATCGCGCACGAGGGCGGGCACGCGCTGGCCGCCGTCCTGACCGGGCGCCGGCTCACCGGCATCCGGCTGCACTCGGACACCTCCGGGCTGACGCTCTCGGCCGGCCGCCCGCGGGGCCCGGGCATGGTGTTGACGCTGCTGGCGGGGTACGTGGCCCCGTCGTTGCTGGGGTTCGGCGGCGCGTGGCTGCTCGCCGGCAACCGGATCACCCTGCTGCTGTGGGTGGCCGTCGCCCTGCTCCTCGCCATGCTCGCGATGATCCGCAACGCGTACGGCATGCTCTCGCTGGTGGTGACGGTGGGCGTGGTGTTCGCCGTGTCCTGGTACGCGTCGGCGCAGGTGCAGGCCGCGTTCGCGTACACCGGCGTCTGGTTTCTGCTCCTCGGCGGCGTGCGGCCGGTCGGTGAGCTGCAGCGGATGCGCCGCCGGGGCCGGCTGCCGGGCTCGGACGCCGACCAGCTCGCGGGCGCCACCGGCGTGCCGGCGCTGCTCTGGGTCGGCATCTTCGGCCTGGTCAACATCGCCGCCCTCCTGGTCGGCGGCGCCCTGCTCGCCGCGCCGCTCCGCGAGCTGGTCCAGTAACGACGGCGCCCGTTACAGCGGGATGTTGCCGTGCTTCTTCGGCGGCAACGTCTCCCGTTTCGTCCGCAGCGCCCGCAGCGCCCGGACCAGCTGCGTGCGCGTCTGCGCCGGCGGGATCACCGCGTCCAGATAGCCCCGTTCGGCGGCGACGTACGGGTTGGCCAGCGTGTCCTCGTACTCGGCGACCTTCTCCGCCCGCAGCGCCGCCGGGTCCTGGGCCGCCGCCAGCTCCGCCCGATACAGGATGTTCACGGCGCCCTGCGCGCCCATCACCGCGATCTGCGCGGTCGGCCAGGCGAAGTTGAGGTCCGCGCCGAGGTGCTTGGACCCCATGACGTCGTACGCGCCGCCGTACGCCTTGCGGGTGATGACCGTCACCTTCGGCACCGTGGCCTCGGCGTAGGCGTACAACAGCTTCGCCCCCCGCCGGATGATGCCGTCCCACTCCTGGCCGGTGCCGGGCAGGAAGCCGGGCACGTCGACGAAGGTCAGCACGGGCAGGTTGAACGCGTCACAGGTGCGCACGAACCGGGCCGCCTTCTCCGACGCGGCGATGTCCAGGCAGCCGGCCAGGTGCAGCGGCTGGTTCGCGACCACGCCCACCGGGCGGCCGTCCACCCGGCCGAAGCCGACCACGAGGTTGCGCGCGTACAGCGGCTGGACCTCCAGGAACTCGCCGCCGTCGAGCACCGCGCCGATGACCTCGAGCATGTCGTACGGCTGGTTGGCCGAGTCGGGGATCAGCGTGTCCAGCGCCCGGTCGACGTCGGAGATCGTCAGGTCGGCGGGCTCGTCGAGGACCGGGGGCTCGTCGAGATTGTTGCTGGGCAGGTAGGACAGCAGCGCGCGGACGTAGCCGATCGCGTCGTCCTCGTCGGCGGCCAGGTAGTGGGCGTTGCCGCTGCGGGTGTTGTGCGTGCGGGCGCCGCCGAGCTCCTCCATCGCGACGTCCTCGCCGGTCACCGTGCGGATGACATCCGGGCCGGTGATGAACATGTGCGAGGTGCCGTCGACCATCACGGTGAAGTCGGTGACCGCGGGGGAGTAGACCGCGCCGCCGGCGCACGGGCCCATCACCAGCGAGATCTGCGGGATCACGCCACTGGCCCGCACGTTGCGGAAGAAGATCTCGCCGTAGAGCCCGAGGCTGACGACGCCCTCCTGGATGCGCGCGCCGCCGGAGTCGTTCATGCCCACGATCGGGCACCCGGTTTTCATCGCCAGCTCCATCACCTTGACGATCTTCTCGCCGAAGACCTCGCCGAGGGAGCCGCCGAAGACCGTGAAGTCCTGGGCGAACACGCACACCTGCCGGCCGTCCACCGTGCCGTAGCCGGTGACCACGCCGTCGGAGTACGGCCGGGTGCGCTCCAGCCCGAAGCTGCCCGACCGGTGCCGGGCGAGCTCGTCCAGCTCCACGAACGAGTCCTCGTCCAGCAGGAGCGCGACCCGTTCGCGGGCGGTGCGCTTGCCCCGGGAGTGTTGCTTCGCCACGGCCCGGGCCGAGCCGGCGTTCACCGCCTCGTCGACCCGCCTGGCCAGATCGGCCAACCGACCTGCTGTGCTGTGCGGGTCGACCCCGTCCGTGTCCGCAGTCACCCGAGGATCGTAGCGACGTGACCCGCCGGTGCCGGCGCACATCCGTTTCGCCCCCGCTGACGTCCTCGTTGGGTATGACGTGACGAGGTGCGCGAGATGACCTACATCGGTTTCGCTCTCATGATCGGTGGCGCGGCGGTGCTCCTGCTGCTGCGCCACGACCTGCGGCGCGGGTTCGGCCCCCGGGCCGCCGCGGCCCGACCCAAGGTGCCCGCCCGGCCGCCGGGCGCGGCGGTCGGCGCGAGCGCTCAGCCAGCGGCGACCACGACCGTCGGTGCGGTCGGCGCGACGAAGGCCACGATCCGAGCCAACCGTCCCGCGGAGGAGGAACGCCCGCCGGTCGTGCACCCCCGGGCCGAGGCCCGCCGCCGCCTGCAAGCCGAGCGGGCCGCCCGCGTCCGAG
>DASQDS010000748.1:0-11886 GCA_035634075.1 Pilimelia sp.
GGCTCGGCGGGGCGCTGCCGGCGCGGGTGGGCGACGACGCCGAGGCGGCGGCCCGGGCCGTCCTGCGCCTGCTCTTCGACCGCCCGCTCACCGGTCACCAGCCGGCCGGCAGTGGCATTCCCTCGGTGTAACCGGCCGCGCTCTGCACCCCGATCAGCGCGCGTTGGTGCAGCTCGTCGACCGTCAGGGCGCCCGCGTACGTGCAGGCGCTGCGGACCCCCGCCACGATCACGTCGAGCAGGTCCTCCACGCCCGGGCAGCGCTGGTCGAGGTACATCCGGGCGCTGGAGATGCCCTCCTCGAAGACCGCCTTGCGGGCCCGGTCGAACGCGCTGTCCTCCGCCGTCCGGGCGCTCACCGCGCGGGCGGACGCCATCCCGAAGCTCTCCTTGTACCGCCGGCCGTCGGCCGCCGTGAACAGGTCGCCCGGCGACTCGAAGGTGCCGGCGAACCACGAGCCGATCATCACGTTCGACGCGCCGGCGGCGAGGGCGAGCGCCACGTCCCGCGGGTGCCGCACGCCGCCGTCGGCCCACACGTGCCGGCCCAGCGCCCGGGCGGCCGCGGCGCACTCGAGCACGGCCGAGAACTGCGGCCGCCCCACGCCGGTCATCATCCGGGTCGTGCACATCGCGCCCGGGCCGACGCCCACCTTCACGATGTCCGCGCCGGCCTCGATCAGGTCGCGGGTCCCCTCGGCGGTGACGACGTTGCCGGCGGCCACCGGGACGTCCGGGCGCAGCCCCCGCACCGCCCGCAGCGCCGCCAGCATCCGCTCCTGGTGGCCGTGCGCCGTGTCCACCACGAGCGTGTCCACGCCGGCCTCCAGCAGCGCCGCCGCCTTGCCCGGCACGTCGCCGTTGATGCCGATTGCCGCGGCCACCCGCAGCCGGCCCTTGCCGTCCACCGCCGGCCGGTAGAGGGTCGCCCGCAGGGCGCCCTGGCGGGTCAGCATCCCGACGAGCCGGCCCTCGACGTCCACGGCGGGGGCGAGCCGGTGCCGGCCCTCGCTGAGCCGGGCGAACGCCGCCGCCGGATCCGCCTCGGCCGGCACCGTGAGCAGCTCGGTCGACATGACGTGGCGCAGCTGGGCGAACCGGTCCACGCCCTCGCAGTCCACCTCCGTCACCACCCCCAGCGGCCGGTTTCCGGCGTCCACCACGACGACCGCGCCGTGCGCCCGCTTGGGCAGCAGGTGGATGGCGTCGCCGACGGTGTCCGTGGGGCCGAGCGTGATCGCCGTGTCGTGCACCAGGTGCCGCTGCTTCACCCAGGAGACCACCTCGGCCACCACGTCGATCGGGATGTCCTGCGGTATCACCGCCAGCGCGCCCCGCCGGGCCACCGTCTCGGCCATCCGCCGGCCCGCCACGGCCGTCATGTTGGCCACCACGATCGGCAGCGTCGTCCCGGTGCCGTCGCGGGTGGACAGGTCGACGTCGAGGCGGGAGCCCACCTCGGAGCGGGCCGGCGCCATGAAGACGTCGCTGTAGGTCAGGTCGTGCGCGGGTGCCGCGCCGGAGAGAAACCGCACCGGACAATCATGACCTGCCGGTCAGCGCACCTCGCACAGCACCGCGCCGGCCGTCACGGACCCGCCGACCGCCGCCGCCAGCCCGCTGACCACGCCGGCCTTGTGGGCGGTGATCGGCTGCTCCATCTTCATCGCCTCCAGCACCACCACGAGGTCGCCCTCGGCCACCCGGTCGCCGTCCGCCACCGCGACCTTGACGATGGTGCCCTGCATGGGGGAGACGAGCGCGTCCCCGGACGCCGCCGCCTGCCTGCGGGCCGCCCCGGACCGGGCGGTTGAACTGGGCGTACGCCGAAGCGCGCCGGCTCGCGTACCGCCGGCAAGGAAGCCCGCGGGGAGGCTGACCTCCAGCCGCTTGCCGCCGACCTCGACCACGACGGTCTCGCGGTCCGCCGGCGCGTCGCCGGCGGCGCTTCCGGCGTCGAACGGCGCGAGCGGATTGTCCCACTCCGTCTCGATCCACCGGGTGTGCACGCGGAACGGCTCGTCGGTGAAGGCGGCGTCGCGGACCACCAACCGGTGGAACGGCAGGACCGTCGCCAGGCCCTCGACGGCCAGCTCGTCGAGGGCGCGGCGGGCGCGTTCGAGGGCCTCCGTCCGGGTCTCGCCGACGACGATCACCTTGGCCAGCAGCGAGTCGAAGTTGCCGCTGACCGTGCCGCCGGCCGCGACGCCCGCGTCCACCCGCACGCCGGGCCCTGCGGGCAGGCGCAGGGCGGTGACGGTGCCCGGCGCCGGGAGGAAACCGCGCCCCGGGTCCTCCCCGTTGATGCGGAACTCGATCGCATGCCCGCGCGGCTGCGGGTCGGCGGCGTGCCGCAGCGGCTCGCCGGCGGCGATCCGGAACTGCTCGCGGACCAGGTCGATGCCCGCCGTCTCCTCGGTGACCGGGTGTTCCACCTGGAGCCGGGTGTTGACCTCGAGGAACGACACGGTGCCGTCGCGGCCGACCAGGTACTCCACCGTGCCGGCGCCGGCGTAGCCCGCCTCCCGGCAGATCGCCTTGGCCGACTCGTGGATGAGCTCGCGCTGCGCGGCGGTCAGGAACGGCGCGGGCGCCTCCTCCACCAGCTTCTGGTGGCGGCGCTGCAGCGAGCAGTCCCGGGTGCCGACCACGATGACCGCGCCGTGCTGATCCGCCAGCACCTGTGCCTCGACGTGCCGCGGGTGCTCCAGGTAGCGCTCGACGAAGCACTCGCCCCGGCCGAACGCGGCGACGGCCTCCCGGGTGGCGGACTCGAACATCGCGGGGATCTCCGCCGCCGTGTGCGCCACCTTCAGCCCGCGCCCGCCGCCGCCGTACGCCGCCTTGATCGCCACCGGCAGCCCGTGCTCGTCGGCGAACGCCACCACCTCGTCGGGTCCCGCGACCGGCTCGGCGGTGCCGGGCACCAGCGGCGCGCCGGCGCGGCGGGCCAGGTGCCGGGCGGTCACCTTGTCGCCGAGTTCCCGGATCGCGCGGGGGCCGGGCCCGATCCACGTGAGGCCGGCGTCGAGAACGGCCTGGGCGAAGTCGGCCTGCTCGGAGAGGAAGCCGTAGCCGGGGTGGACGGCGTCGGCGCCCGCCCGCCCGGCCGCGTCGAGCAGCTTGTCGGCGCGCAGGTAGGTCTCCGCGGCCGTCGCCCCACCCAGGGCGTACGCCTCGTCGGCGAGCGTGACGTGCGGCGCGTCGCGGTCGCCGTCGGCGTAGACCGCCACGCTGATCAGACCGGCGTCCCGACACGCCCGGACGATCCGCACCGCGATCTCACCCCGATTGGCGATCACAACCTTGCGCACGGGCGGAGTCTAGCGGCCGGCGGCGACAGGCTACCGGCCGGTTAGTCAAACTTGTCTATTACATTCTGAGGGGTGTCGACGACTCGCATGATGATCCTCGGGCTGGTCCGCTGGATGCAGCCGGTGCACGGCTACGACGTCCGCCGGGAGCTGCTGAGTTGGAACGCGGACAGCTGGGCGAACGTGCAGCCGGGATCGATCTATCACGCGCTGCGCAAGCTCACCGACGAGGGCTTCCTGCGGGAGGTTGCCACCGAGCAGGTCGGGGCGCGGCCGGCGCGGACGACGTACGAGGTGACGAACAAGGGCGAGGACGAGTTCGAAAACCTGCTGCGCCGGACGTGGTGGGAGGTGAAGACTCCGCTGGACCCGTTCTTCCCCGGCGTGGCGTTCCTGCCCGCGCTGCCGGGCGAGGAGGCCGCCGCCGCGCTGCGCACCCGCGCGGCGACGTTGCGGGCCTGGGTCGAGGGCCTCCAGCGGGCCGGCGAGGCCGGTTGGCTGCGGGACAAACCGGTACACGTGCACTGGATGATGGAGCTGGCGACCGCCCGGGTGGAGGGAGAGATCGCCTGGTGCGACCGGATCGCCGGCCTGATCGAGTCGGGAGTGTCCTACCTGCCGCCTAACGTGCCGGCCAACGAGGCGTGGGACCACTGGCACGCGGAACGACCCCGTCCGGGGTGGTCGAGTAATAATCAAGCTTGACTAGTTGCGTTATATCGCGTTAGCGTTCCGCAACGCTACGGTCGGCGTGCCCAGCGGCGCGCCGACGCGCGACCGGCGCCCCGCGGCGGGCGCCCATGACACGGGGTCGGCTCCTGGCCGACCAAGACCAGGAGCCCTTCATGATCGAGACCAGACAGCTGCGGAAGTCCTTCCGTTCCCGGCAAGGCCGCGAGAAGAAGACCGTCGAGGCCGTCCGCGGCGTGGACCTGATGGTGACCGAGGGCGAGATCTTCGGCTTCCTCGGGCCGAACGGCGCCGGCAAGACAACCACGCTGCGGATGCTCGCCACCCTCATCACGCCCGACGACGGCGAGGCCACCATCGCGGGCGCCGACCTGCGGCGCGACCCCGGCGAGGTGCGGCGCCGCATCGGGTACGTCGCCCAAGGGGGCAGCACCTGGGACGACTCCACGGCCCGCGAGGAGCTGGTCCTCCAGGCCCGCCTCTACGGCATCCACAAGGCGGACGCGGCGCGCCGGGCGGTCACGGCGCTGGAGTCCTTCCAACTGACCGAGTACGCGGACCGCAAGTGCAAAACCTACTCCGGCGGCCAGCGGCGGCGGGTGGACATCGCGCTGGGCATCATCCACGAGCCGCGCATCGTGTTCCTCGACGAGCCCACCACGGGCCTGGACCCACAGAGCCGGGCCCACATGTGGGACGAGATCCGGCGGCTGCGCGCCGAGGGCATGACCGTCTTCATCACCACGCACTACCTGGACGAGGCCGACGCCCTCTGCGACCGGATCGCCATCATGGACCACGGCCTGATCGTCGCCGAGGGCACGCCCGACGAGCTGAAGCGCGAGATCTCCGGTGACGTGGTCACCGTCGGCGTGAACGGCTCGGCCGCCACCGCCGCCAAGCTCCTCGAGGCGGAGCCGTTCGTCGCCCGCCTGGAGACCCTCGACGAGGGCCGCCTCCGGCTGTACGTGGACGCCGGGGGCACCGCGATCCCGCAGGTCATGCGGGCCCTCGACGGCGCCGCCATCGGGCTCGGCTCGATCGAGCTGCACCGGCCCAGCCTCGACGACGTCTTCCTGGAGAAGACCGGCCGCTCACTGCGGGAAAGCTGAGAAGGGACCACACCGCCATGAAGCTCGCCCGGGACACCTACCTGATCTTCGAGCGGCAGACCCTCCTGCTGCTGCGCAACCCCGTCTGGATCTTCGTCGGCGTGTTCCAGCCGGTCATGTACCTGCTGCTGTTCGCGCCGCTGCTGAAGCCAGCCCTCGCGCCGATGGGCGCTACCACCGACGAAGAGGTCTACCGGATCTTCGTCCCCGGACTGTTGGTGCTGCTGGCCATCTTCGGCGGCCTCTTCCAGGGCTTCGGCCTCATCGCCGAGCTGCGCGCCGGCATCATCGAACGCTCCCGCGTCACCCCGGTCAGCCGCCTGGCGCTGCTGCTCGGCCGGTCCCTGCGCGACGTGGTGTCGCTCCTCGCGCAGGCCGTCATCATCACCCTGCTGTCGCTGCCGTTCGGGCTGAGCGTCAACCTCGGCTACCTGCTGCTGGCGTACCTGATGCTGGGGTTGATCGCGCTGATGACCTCGTCGCTGTCGTACGGCGTCGCCCTGCTCACCCGCAGCGAGGACGCCCTGGCCCCGGTGATGAACACTGTCGCGCAGCCGGTCCTGCTGCTCTCCGGCATCCTGCTCCCGCTGCTGTACGCCCCCGGCTGGCTGCAAGGCGTGGCGAACTGGAACCCGTTCGCCTGGGCGGTGGACGGCACCCGGGCGCTCTTCGCCGGCAACGTCGGCGACGACTCCGTGTGGCAGGGCCTGACGATCGTCACGGTGCTGGCCGCCCTGTCGGTCGTCTGGGCCGGCCGCCTCTTCGCCCGCAGCGTCCGCTAGCTGGAGACCTTGGTCCCGTGACCCCCTCTCTCGGGCGTCGCGGGACCAAGGTCCGGGACGTCAGCGCCAGAGCGCGGTGATCGGCACGCCGAGTTCTGCCAGCAGGCGGCGCAGCAGCGGCATCGACAGGCCGACGACCGTCCCCGGGTCCCCGACGATGCTCTCCACGAACGCGCCGCCCAGCCCGTCGATGGTGAAGGCGCCCGCCACCCGCAGCGGCTCGCCCGTCGCGACGTACGCCGCAATCTCCGCGTCGGTGATCGGCGCGAACCGCACTGTCGTGGCCGCCACCTCCTCGACGGTCCGCCCGCTGGCGAGGTCGACGAGGCAGTGCCCGGTGTAGAGGACCCCTTCCCGCCCGCGCATCCGCCGCCAGCGCGCCGTAGCGTCCGCAGCGTCCGCCGGCTTGCCGAGGATCTCCCCGTCGAAGCCGAGCACGGAGTCGCAGCCCAACACCAAACCGGCGGCGCCGCCGGCCCCGTGCCGCAACCGCTCGGCCGCCGTCAGCGCCTTCATCCGGGCGAGGGTGCCGCTCAACGTCTCCGGGTCCGCGGCGTCCACAACAGACTCGTCGACGCCGCTGACCAGGACCTGCGCGTCGATGCCAGCGGCTTGCAGCGTACGCAGCCGGGCCGGGCTCGCCGAGGCGAGCACGAACCGGGGCGACGGATTTGTCGGATGCACGATCAGCCACGCTACCGAACGCCGGCCGCTGCAACCCTGCGCGGGCCAGCCCCGTTTTAGGGGTGGGTGGCCAGGGCGGCGCGCCGGGTTGGGGTTGAGTTGATGGCAAGACGCGAAACGGCCGAGCGACCGGACGGTGCCGTGGCCCGCATTCCGGGCCGGGCGTTGCACCTCGGCCTGGCCGTGGTCCTCGGTCTGGCCGTGGTCGGCGGTCCGGGCGGGTGCGCCGACTCGGCGGCCCCAGCCGCGGGCGGGCCGGCCGCGCCCCGCCCCGCCGTCCTCCCCGCGACCGCCCCGGCCTCGCCGGAACCCCGGGGAACGACCGCACCGCCAGCGCCGCCGGCGGTCCCGCTGTCCCGAACGGACCTGTCGGGGCGCGGCCGCGGCTGGCGGCAGCTGCCGGAGCCCGGGGGCCGGGCCGAGCCGCCGTGGCCGTCGGCGATGCGCCAGTGCGTGCTGTACGACCCGGCGGAATACCCCGCCCAAGGGCAGCGCACTGGCGCCCGCCGCCACGCGTATGCGCACGGCGACCGCCGGGTCAGCGTGGTGGTGGAACGGTTCCGCCACGGCTGGGGACAGCGGAGCCTCGCCGACGTCCGAGCGGTGGTGGACGCGTGCGTGCGATACGAGTACACGGACCGCGACGACGACTTCCTGGAGTCGCACCGGATCGTCGCGGAACGCTTCTGCGCGCAGGACTCCGTACTGGTGGAGACGGTGCGCATCCAGCCCCCGACCACCCGGGTGCGGTGGACGGCCGTGGTCCGCCACGGCGACCAGGTAGCCACGGTGAGCGGGATGGGCGTGCCGGAGCGGGAGGTGCGCCGGTTGGCGGCCCTCGTCGCGTCCCGACTGCGGTGACGGCCTACGCCGGAGGGGCGTGCCGCCGCCGGCGGATGAGCAGCGCCACGAGCACGGCCCCCAGCAGGAGGACGACGCCGATCCCACCGCCCACGGCGAAGGACCGGTTGTCGGGCTCCGAGCTGGGCGGAGCCGCGACATCGGGTGTGCTGCTGGGAATGGGCGCGACAGCCGAAGCCGACGGCGTGGCCGGCGCCCCGCTCGCGGCCAACGGTGGCACGTCGGCGGTGAGCGCGGCGACCAGGTTCACCACGCCGTAGCCGTACTCCCTGTCCCGCCCGGGCGCACCCTTGTCCGTCGCGGTGGCGGTCAACCGGTGCACCACCTCGGCGGCGGAAAGATCGGGGAATTTGCTCCGCACCAACGCCGCCGCCCCCGCCACAATCGCACTCGACGAAGAGGTGCCCGCAGTGCTTCGACGGTACTTTCCGTCGCGCCCCGTGCTGTAAATCTCTACGCCGGGAGCCATCAACGACAACTGGCTTCCGGACACCGACACAGATGCCTTATTGCCGTTTCGACTGGTGGCGCCGACGGCTACTACGCCGGGCAAGACAGCGGGAACCGTGATGAGGAAGTCACGAGGCCTATTTCCCGCAGCCGCCACGATTACAACGTCTGCCGCGCGGGCCGCATCAATTGCCCGAGTCAACCTCGCACTTGGGCCAGCCGCAAATGAAAGGTTAATCACCTTTGCGCCGTTGGCAACAGCCCACTCAACTCCAGCGGCAACGGCTTCACCTTCCGATGCAGCTGGTCGATCCCCACGTTGACATCTAATGGGAAGAATCTTGGCTCCGGGCGCGATGCCGAGTATCCCGTTACCGCGGCTCTTCCCATGAGCGGCGATGACCCCGGCCATGCCCGTACCATGGCCGACCCTGTCCTCTTGGCCATTCGATTGGTTCTGGGAGGTGGCGTCAGCGCCTGATAGCAGGTTCCTCCGCAAGTCGGGATGCGGCTCGACGCCGGTATCTATTACTGCGACCGTCACGCCTGCGCCGGTACTTACTCGGTGCGCCGCTGCCACGTTGAGTGCTCGCAGGTGCCATTGTTGCTCGCGGTCTTGATCAGCACTGGCACGGCTAGCAGGTAGAAGAACTGCGGCCGCAGCGATCAGAATCGCCGCGGCCGCACGAATACGGCATCTCACCTATTGAAGCCTATCGCCGGCCCTGGGTCGGTACGGCCTGGCTCCCGCGGCGGGAGCACCACCGGATCCACGCCCTCGTTCGTCTCCCATGGATTGTCGGGGTCCCAATGCCGGCCAGCTTCCCCTTCGTCGTGGGGTTGCTTAGCAGCCTGCCGACCACTAGGCACGGCACTGAACGGCTGACTGCCGGTACCGGTCAGGAAGCCGCCCGCACCGGCGCTCGCGCGGGCACTTGCGGCGTTCGGCCCGTGGTGAGCCGTCGACCGTCCTTGAGGGGAGGGCACTGGCCCGCTGCCGGCCGGTCCAACCATCGGGCTGCCGCCGACGGGACGGCCGGAGCCCGTGCCTGTCACTGTAGAAGCCGGTGTACCTGGTCGCTGACCGATCACCCCATCGACCGGTCGGGCGCTTGCGATAGGTCTGTTACCGGGTTGCTGACCCATCATCGTGGTGTTGGCCGGTGAGCCAATGAGCCCACCAGGTGGCATCGGCTTTACAGGCAATGTCCCGGTGTTCGAGGTGGTAATCGGCTTGGGGGTGACACCACCGATGAGCCCGGTAGCTGTCTTAACAGGCGGCATCACCGGCGGCACGATCGGCCCGCCGATTACTCCCGTCGGCGGGACCCCACCCATCGGCGGAGTCGGAATACCGGGATTGATGATCCCCGGAGCCGGTGGGAGCGGACCGGTAGCGCCGCCCAGGATCGGCCCTACACCGGCGCCGCTTGGGGTTCCAATGCTGGGCGTCCCTGCCGCCGGCGTTGCCGCGATTGGCGCGCCGGCAGCAGACGGCCCACTGACACTAGATCCTGATGCAGCGGCGGACCCTGCGGACGGAGACACGGGTGGGATAGGGGGTGGCGTAGGCACGATCGCGTTGCCCCCGCCATCGGTGCCGGACGGACCTTCTGGATCGCTGACGCCCCGGTTGTACGGCGGTGGCTGTCTGAGTTGGACACGGGCCTGCGTGAGTTCGCCGCTGAGCTTGAACATCAGCGACCGCGCCTGGAGGGTCAACTGCTGCTGGCGGTCCGCGCCGACGGGGCGTTGCGGCGGCGGGCCCTTGCCACCCTTACCCGCGCCAGGGGACTTCGCGTAGGACTCCATCTGCGTCGTCCAGTTGGCCAGCTTCGCCTCGTTGGCGACGTACTCGTCGTGGATGGCCTTGAGGTCGTGGCGCGTGGTGCTCAGGGCGCCGGTCGCACCGGAGAAGGCCGTGTAGTTCGCCACGGCGGCGTCGTACGTCTGCTGGACGTGATTGATCAGGTAGTCGAGCGACTTCATGTACGCGCTCGACGCCGCGTTCTTCTCCGGCGGCCACGCCTCGGCGAGCTTGCCGCGGTAGGACTGCAGCGTGCTCAGGTGCATTGAGGCCAGTTCGAAGGTCTTACGCCAGGCGGAGACGCGCTTCCAGTGTGAATCGGTCTCCTGATTGCTGAGCACCGTCCACATCTGCGGAACGTCGCGCCCGTTCCAGTCGGTGCCGGAGGACCCGCCCCCTCCGTCGGCTTTCAACATCAGTGGTCTCCCGTCGGCGCTGCGGGCGGCTGCTCGGATGGTGGAGTAGGCGCGCCATTGTCCCGCAGGGCGCGGTCGACCCGCCGGACGGTTGCGGCCGAGAAGGCGTCGGAGCCGCTGTATGCCTTGCTGACGTCGTTGGCCGCGCTCGCCATCGCGCCCGTGGCGTTGGCATGGTCGTGCACGGAGTAATAGGCGGTGCTCTGCGTCTCGTGGTGCGTGGTCAGCAGGTCCACCAGCTCGGGAAAGCCCCCTGGCGGCTCGGGCAGGGGCACAAGCGCATCTTCCTGGATGTACGGAAGGTGGGGCGCGTAGTTCAGCTCCACCTCCGCGCGGAGCTTGGTGGCGAAGTCTGCCATCGCGTTGATGTCCGCTTGGATGTACTGAGTGTCGCGCAGCCAGGCGGGACCCAAGTCTTCGTCTGGTATAGCCATCCGCGCCTCCCCAAGCGTCGCATCGCTGCGGCACGGCTGTTGCATCGCCGTGTCAGAGGTGAGGTTAGTAGGTGTCCGCACCCCGTCGCAGCCCCGCCCGTGCTAATACCGCGGCAGCCCGGACTGTCGCCACGCGCCCGGGCCCGGCCCGGTCGGCAGGCCCCACCCGGCGGACCTGCCCGGACGGGCCGCCCGAGCCCAGGATGACAGGGCTGCCTGGGGTCGCCGATCGGCTCGCGAACGAGCGCCCATCAGTGCGGTGACCAGGGCGGCGAGCTCCTCCTCCGTGGGCTGGCCGCGGACCACGCGGAGCGGCGCCTCGTCGGTGCCGTCGGGCGGTGGAGCCGCGGCGGAGTGGGCACGTTCAGTGGACACGCCGACAGCATAGGGTTGTCAACTGACGGGATACTCACACCGGGCCGTGCCGGCGCGTGTACACCGAGCGGTGGCCGGGTACGTTCTGCGGGATGTTTGCCGCCCAGCCGCGAGTTGTCGCCGACCGCTATCGCCTCGTCGAGCCGCTCGGCCAGGGCGGCATGGGCCGGGTCTGGAAGGCCCGCGACGAGCTGCTGCACCGCGATGTGGCGATCAAGGAACTGGTGCCGCCGCCCGGCCTGACGCCGGAGGAGCGGCAGGAGATGCGCGAGCGGACGCTGCGCGAGGCCCGCGCCATCGCGCGGCTGAGTCACCCCAACGTCGTACGCATCTTCGACATCCTCCGCACGGACGGCGACCCGTGGATCGTGATGGAGTACGTGCCGTCGCGCTCCCTGCAGGACGTACTCACCCAGGACGGACCCCTGCCCGCCGCCCGCGTCGCGGAGATGGCCCTCGGCATGTTGGCGGCCCTGCGGGCGGCGCACCGCGCCGGCGTGGTGCACCGCGACGTCAAGCCGGGCAACGTGCTGCTCGGGGACGACGACCGGGTGGTCCTTACGGACTTCGGCCTGGCGACCGTCCCGGGCGACCCGGTGGTGACCCGCACCGGGCTGGTCCTCGGCTCCCCGGCGTACATCGCGCCGGAGCGGGCGCACGACGGCTCCGCGGGTCCGGCGGCGGACCTGTGGTCGCTGGGCGCGACGATCTACGCCGCAGTGGAAGGACAGTCACCGTACGCCCGGCCGTCCGCTATCGCGACGCTCGCCGCGCTGGCCACCGAGCCGCCGGGCCCGGCGCGGAACGCCGGGCCGCTCAAGCCCGTCCTGGCCGGCCTGCTGCGCAAGGACCCGGCCCAGCGGATCAACGCGGAGGAGGCTGAGCGGCTGCTGCAGCGCGCCGCCGGCCGCCGCACCCGATCCCGCGTGTCGCTGTTGCCGGGGACGCGCCGGCCGCTCGCC
>DASQDS010000749.1:0-10867 GCA_035634075.1 Pilimelia sp.
GGTCGCGCTGCGGGCGTCCTCTGCCGACCCGACCGGCGGGCCCGCCGCCGCGCCGGCGGTCGGCCCGACCACGCCGCCGGCCGCACCTGCCAGGACCGGGCCGCCCCCGCCGCCCGACGGCCCCACCCCGGTGGAGATCAACGGCCAGCTCCGGGTCTGCGGCGTCAACCTCTGCAACCAGGACGGCCGGCCGATCCAGCTGCGGGGCATGAGCAGCCACGGCCTCCAGTGGTACGCGCACTGCGTCAACGCCAGCTCGCTGGCCGCCCTCGCCGACGACTGGACCGCCGACGTCTTCCGGATCGCGATGTACGTCCAGGAGGGCGGGTACGAGACCAACCCGGCCCGCTTCACCGACCTGGTCAACCAGTACATCGAGCTGGCGACCGCCCAGGGCCTCTACGTGATCGTCGACTTCCACACCCTGACCCCGGGCGACCCCAACTACAACCTCGCCCGGGCGCGGACCTTCTTCCAGGCGGTCGCGTCCCGGCACGCGGACAAGAACAACATTCTGTACGAGATCGCGAACGAGCCGAACGGCGTGCCGTGGGCCGGCATCAAGGGCTACGCCGAGCAGGTCATCCCGGTCATCCGGGCCGCCGACCCGGACGCCCCCGTGATCGTGGGCACCCGCGGCTGGTCGTCGCTGGGCGTCTCCGAGGGCTCGGACGAGTCCGAGATCATCGCCGACCCGGTCGACGCCGCCAACATCCTGTACGCGGTCCACTTCTACGCCGCGTCGCACCGCGACAACCACCGGGCCGCCGTCACCCGCGCGGCGGCCCAGCTGCCGCTGTTCGTGACGGAGTTCGGCACCCAGACCGCCAGCGGCAGCGGCGACAACGACCTGGAGAGCTCCCGGGCCTGGCTGGACCTGCTGGACAGCTTGAAAATCAGCTACGCGATGTGGACATATTCCGACACGCCCAGCTCGAACGGCGTCTTCACCGCCGGCACCTGCGCCGGCACCACCTACGCCGGCCAGAGCGTCCTGAAGGAGTCGGGCCGCTTCATCCGCGCCCGCCTCCGCACGCCTCCACCGCGCTGATCAAGGGATCGGTGCCACACCACGCGGCGTGTCGCGGCACCAATCCCTTGATCAGCGCGGGAGGGGGAGGGGAGGCAGCGGCGCAGGTCAGCCGGAAGGCGGCCAAGGGGCGCTCCGCCACGGCTCGCAAGCGGGCGGTGGCGCGGGCGATGCGGGAGGTGTCGGACTATCTCGGCAACCCCCCGTCGGTCGCCAAGGCGTCGTACGTCGACCCGCAGGTGGTGGACCTGTTCTCCGACGGCATCACGATCGCCCCGGTGCTGGCCGAGCTGGGTGGCGCGCCGAACCCGGAGGACGCGGTGGCGCAGCAGGCCGTGGAGCGGGCGGTGCTGACGATGCTGCGCACCGGCGACGAGCCGGCGGAGATCCCGGCCGGCACGCCCCGGCGCCTCGCGCACAGCATCGCCGGCACGCGGCGCGACCGGCGCCGGCGGGACCCCGACCGGCGGGACACTGCGGTGGGCGCCGCCGCGCGCTAGGCGCCGAGAGCCACAGCCGGATCAGGACAGCGCCGCCTTGCGCTCGCCGAGCAGCGCGGCCTCCCGGCGCGGCCGGTCGATTCCGCGTACGGTGCGCCGGGCGGCCGCCTTCTGCACGTACGTCGCCGCGTCGGCCCGGGCGGTCAGCGCCGCCGGCGGGCTCAGCCTCAGGAGGAGCAGGTGACCCGGGCGTCCGCCCAGTCGGCGTGGTCGAGGCCGATCCCGTTGCCGCCGTCGCCGACGACCAGCCGGAGCACCTGTGCCCCGGTGACGTCGACGGACACGGGCAGCGGCGCGGCGGATCCGGTGACCGTCGGCGACGTGTACCGGGCCACCCCGTCGGCGAGCACGGTGAACGTCACGGAGCCGCTGTTGCCGGCCTCGTCGTCCACGCCGGCGGTCGCGGTGAACCGGGTGCACCGGCCGCCCAGGCTGACCGCCACGTCGCTGGCCGCGTGCACGCCGAGGCCGCTCGCGTACACCGTGCCGTTGAGCGTGATCGGCCGGCCGTCGCCCGCGGCGGCCTCGCCGTTGCTGGTGTTGCGCTCGACCGGGCCCCAGCCGTTGGTGGCCGACTGGAACGGCAGCGAGCTCACCGGGGTGGTGGTCGGGTCGGTCGGCCCGGGGGTGTGACCGGGGCTGGGCACGTCGCCCACGATCAGCGGCGAGGTCGGGCTGCCGTACGACTCCAGCCGCACCGTGCCGAGCCCACCGGTGCTGGCGTCGGCGTTCCACACCGCGATGGCGATGGTGTTGGCGCCGGTGTGCCGCAGGATCCCGGCCGGGATCGGGAAGCTGTGCTGGGGCCCGATGTTGTTGATGTAACGGCCCATGTGCCACCCGTTGACGAAGATCTGCGCCCGGTACTGCTTGCTGCTCGGGTCGTCGATCCGGATGCCGAGGGAGGTGTCCTGGCCAGCGGGCGTGTTGAGGTTCACGGAGGTGCGGTACCAGACCACGCCCGGGGTGGTGCTGGAGTGTGGCGTGCTGACGGTCTGCCAGGCCGTGTCCGGGAAGCCGGGCAGGTGCCAGCCGGAACGCTCGCCGTACAGGCCGCCGGCGTTCATCGGCCCGCGCACGGTGTCCGCCAGCATCTCGCCGCCCGCCTGGCCCTGGATCCGCCAGGTCACCGGGTTGGCGGTGGAGCCGGTCAGCGCGGCGCCGGTGAGCCCCCGGGCCTGCTTGTGGGTGTCGTTGTAGTTGTAGTCCTCGTTGTGGCCCTGGTTGTTGACCAGGACGGAGACCACGTTGTCGGCGCCCTGCCGCACGGTGCCGGCCGGGAAGGTGAACGTGCGCTGCGAGCTGGCACCGCTGCCGGTGGGCGCGACGCTGCCGAGGAACCGGCCGTTGAGCCACGCCGACCAGATGCCCGCCCGGCCGGTGATCGCGGACAGGTTGATCCCGGTCTGCGCGGCGTTGCCGGTGAAGTGCCCCCGGTACCACACGCTGCCGTAGTGGTAGCCGTAGTCGTCGGCGAAGAGTACCGGCCGGGTGACCGGCGTGGTGGTGCTGTTGGACGTGGCCCGGTTGGCCACGGTCCAGCCCGCGTCGTCGAAGGCCAGCTGGGCCTCGGGCGACTCGGTGGCGTACCGCCACGTGTTCAGCGCCGGCAGCGTGACGGCCTGCGGCGCGGCGAGCGCGCCCTGCCGGCTGCCGCTCGCGGTGGTCGTCGTGCCCAGCGCCGCCCCGTTCCAGGTGACGGCGGCGGCCGTCGAGAAGACCTCCAGGTCGCCGGCCGCGGCGACGTCACCGGTCAGGTTCAGCGTGGTGCCGTTCGCGGCGGCCGTGCGCAGCAGCTGCGAGCCGCGCACCAAAACCGGCCCGGCGGCGGTGTCCTGCCGCCAGAAGGTGGCGGCGGTCTCGTCGGTGCCGAGCAGGAGCAGCAACGGGCGGGCACCGCCGGTGATCAGCACCCGGGCCAGGCCGCCGTGGGTGTAATTCAGCCGCAGGTCGTCCGTCGCGGCGTTGTAGGTGCTGCTGACCGTCCCGCTGAGCACGGTCACGGTCGGCTGGTTCGCGTACCGCAGCATGGTCTCGCCGGCCTGGCCGGTGCGCCCGTAGAGCAGCGCGACGTCGCGGTCGCCGATCGTCGCGTGGGTCATGATCTCGCTCGTGGAGTACTGGAGCTGCTGCGCGCCGAGCCGGTAGTTGGCCACGATGATCTTCGAGTCGCGGCCCGCCAGGGTGATCGCCGTGCCTGTCTGGAAGGGCACCCGCGGGTACGACCCCGCCGCGCCCAGGTCCAGCGACATCGTCGTCGAGTCCGTGGCGGTGGAGGTCGAGTCCGTGTGCCGCAGAACGTGGAACTGGGTGCCGGTGTCGGGGTTGATCCGCGCGGTGTCCCGGATCGCCGACGAGCTCAGCGGGGCGGCGGCGCGCGGGTCGGTCTTGGCCAGCGGGGCCACCGACTGGGTGAAGTAGCCGATCCGCTTGTCCTCGTCGTACTTCGCGCCGAGCTGCCGGCCCTCGGTGATCGCGGCGCCGTAGTCGTACGAGCTGTAGACCTGCTGCGGGTCGGGCTGCCAACCCCAGGACGTGCCCCCGTACGCCATGTAGAAGTTCTGCTCGGTCACGCCCTGGGCGATGTTGTCCTTGTAGAACACCTTCTGGAACTCCGGCCCGGTGAGCTGCCGGCAGCGGTCGTAGCCGGGGCCGCCCCACGGGTCGAAGGCGCCGCCCTGGAACTCGGCGATCCGCAGCGGGTGGCCGGCGTAGCGGGCCCAGGCGTAGCTCTGGGTGGGCCGCCACGAAGTGGGGTTTGAACAGTTGAAGCCCTGCGGGTACGAGTCCGGGCTGTCCACGTCCAGGCCGCCCGTACCGCTGATGAAGTTGTTGTTGTGGTTGCCGGTCAGCGGCACGGTGATGCCGTCGGCGCGGGCCCGCTGCTTGAGGTGCTCCATGTACTGGTCGGCCTGCGCCGAGGTGTCGTAGAACTCGTTCTCCACCTGGTAGGAGACCACTGTGCCGCCGCCGTTGGTGATCTGGTGCCGGGCGATGATCGGGTTGATCCGGGACAGCCACTCGTCGGCGGCGGCCCGGTAGTCGGCGGCGTTGCTGCGGGCCCGGCCGGCCTGGGTGGTCAGCCACGCCGGGAAGCCGCCACCGTCCACCTCGGCGTTGATGTACGGGCCGGGCCGGGCCATCACGTAGATGCCGACCTCGGTGGCGATGGAGAGCAGCCGGTCGACGTCGCGCACGCCGGTGAAGTCGTACACCCCGCGCCTGGGCGTGTGGTACGCCCAGCTGAAGTAGAGCGAGGTCGCGTTGAAGCCGGCGGCCTTCATCTTGACCAGGATGTCCCGCCACAGGTCCGGGCTCGGCAGGCGGAAGTAGTGGAACTCGCCGGACCAGAAGTAGGTGCGCTGGCCGCCGATGAGGAAGGAGTAGCCGTCGAACGTGACGGTCTGCGGCGCGGCGGCGGCGGCCGGCAGCACGCCGGCGGGGGCGGGGGCGGCGGCGGGCGCGGCGGCACCGGAGCCCGCGAGGGCGACGGTCGCGACGAGCGCGATGGCGATGGGTCGCACAAGGCGGGAGGCAAACGACACGCGTTCGAGAATGTCAGTGCGTGTTGGGAGACTCAACAAAGCGAGACGGGTTTTGTTCACTGGCGTCGATTGGTGCGAGTCGTCCGGGCCCTCACGCCCGGCCGTCCCGGGCCTCGCGCAGGCCGGTGGCCGCCAACCGGTCGGCCCGCTCGTTCTCCGGGTGGCCGGCGTGCCCCTTGACCCAGCGCCACTCCACCTGGTGCCGGCTGGCCGCGGCGTGCAGGCGCTGCCACAGGTCCGCGTTCTTCACCGGCGTCCGGCCGGTGGTCAGCCAGCCGTTGCCCTGCCAGCGCGGCAGCCAGCGGGTGATGCCGTCGCGCACGTACGTGCTGTCGGTGTGCAGCCGCACCACGGCCGGTCGGCTCAGCCGCTCCAGCGCCCGGATGGGCGCCATCAGCTCCATCCGGTTGTTCGTCGTCTCGGCCGCCTCACCGCCGTACAGCTCCAGCTCGCGGTCGCCGTAGCGCAGCAGGGCGCCCCACCCGCCCGGGCCGGGGTTGCCGCTGCACGCGCCGTCGGTGTAGATGTCCACGGCCGTCGAGGATCCCTGGTCCGTCACAGCGGGCAGAATACCGAGCGCGGGAGCCGGTCCGGCGGACCCGCCGCTCGCCTTGACACCCGTCGATGCGCGATCTAGCGTCGGAACCGAAGCGGCGCCCACCGCCCTGTCTGCGCGGCAGGGCACGGGTTTGCGCGGCAGGCACCTGTTCGCGGGGCAGGGCACTGGCCGGCGCGTCGCCGCTTCTCCGGGCGGTCGACCACAGGCGACTTGGGCAGCGCCGTGGTGCGACATCGAAACCGTGCATCTCCCCACCGACTTCAGCGGCGCGGCGGCAGCCACCATGCCCGCCGGCGCCCGCTCGTCAGCGGTACCGGCGAATTCAGCGGTACCCGGAAGGACAACGACGTGACCCGTCCACGCCTACGCGCCCGGTCGGCGCTCGCCGGCGGCCTGGCGGCCGCCCTGATCGGGCTCGGCTCCTGGCTGGTCCTCGCGCCCGGCACCGCCAGTGCCGGCACGCTCAGCGGCACGCTCTACCGCTCGCCGAACACCCAGGTCGCCAGGTGGGTGGCCGCGAACCCGACCGACAGCCGGATGCCCACCATCCGCGACCGCATCGCCAGCCAGCCGCAGGCCGTCTGGTTCACCACCTACAACCCGACCGAGATTCAGGGCCAGGTCTCCTCGTACGTGGGCGCGGCCGCCGCCGCCGGGCAGATCCCCCAGCTCGTGGTCTACAACATCCCGAAGCGCGACTGCGGCCAGTTCAGCTCCGGCGGCGCCCCGGACCACGCCAGCTACCAGACCTGGGTACGCAACTTCGCCGGCGGCCTCGGCGGCGCCACCGCGATCGTCCTGCTGGAGACCGACGCGCTGGCGCTCCAGGACTGCCTGACCGCCACCGAACGCACCGATCGGAACGCCTCGATCGCGACCGCGGTGCGCACCATCAAGGCGGCCAACCCCAACGCGCGGGTCTACCTCGACGGTGGCCACTCGGCGTGGCACCCGGCCGCGGAGACCGCCGCCCGGCTGCGCGCCGCCGGCGTCACCTCGGCGGACGGCTTCTTCACCAACGTGGCGAACTTCCGGACCACCAGCGACGAGGTCGCGTACGGCCGGAACATCCTGGCCGCCCTCGGCGACGCGCGCCTGCACCAGGTGATCGACACCAGCCGCAACGGCAACGGGCCGAACGGCTCGGAGTGGTGCGACCCGGCCGGCCGGCGGATCGGCAACTGGCCGACCACGAACACCGGCGAGGCGACCGTGGACGCGTTCGTCTGGGTGAAGCCCCCGGGCGAGGCTGACGGCTGCGCCGCCGCGGCAGGCACCTTCCTGCCCGACCGGGCGTTCGAGTTGGCCGGCCAGGGCGGCCCTGGCCCGACGAACCCCGGCCCGACCAGCTCGCCGGACCCCGGCCCGACCGGCTCGCCCGCCCCCGGCCCGACCGGCTCGCCCACCCCCGGCCCCACCGGCAGCTCCCCGCCGCCCGTGGGCGCGGGCGCCTGCGAGGTCAGCTACCGGGTCGAGTCGGAGTGGAACGCCGGCTTCGTCGCGGCGGTCACCGTCACCAACCGCGGGTCCACGGCGCTCAGCCCCTGGACGCTGGCGTTCCGGTTCCCGGGCAACCAGCAGATCACCAGCCTCTGGAACGGAACCCACACCCAGACGGGTGCCCAGGTCACCGTCCGCAGCGCCGGGCACAACGGCAACATCCCGCCCGGCGGCTCGCAGAGCTTCGGCTTCCAGGCGAGCTCCAGCGGGGCCAACGGGCCGGCCGCCGGCTTCGCCGTCAACGGCGTGGCCTGCTGACGGTCGCCCGGCCGGCGCGGCCCGTGCGGGCCGCGCCGACCGGGCATTCCGGGCAGTCCGGCGCTGCAAATAGCAGGGGTTGACTAAATCGGTTAAGCAAGCCAAACTTGCCCACACCTGATCGACAGCTATCAATGATAGGAGTGGCGCTGATGAGACGCCGCATAGTCCTGGCTGCCTTACTCGCCGTGGTCACGGCAGGCGCGTCCCTCCTGTGGGTGCACACCGCCAGCGCGGAGCCTGCCCCCAACGGCTTCCAATACTGCGTCAACGGCAACTCGACCGACCCGGACCGCGACGGCTGGGGCTGGGAGAACAGCGCCTCCTGCGTCGTGCGGGGCGGCGCGGCGGACGGCGCGGCCAGCGGCGGCGGGACGGGCACCGGCGGGTTCCCGTTCTGCGCGAGCGCCGCCAGCGACCCGGACGGCGACGGCTGGGGCTGGGAGAACGGCCGGTCGTGCCAGGTGCGTCCCGGCAGCGGCGGCAGCACCGGCGGCGGCGGTAGTACCGGAGGTGGCACTGCGGCGTGCCCGAGCGGCGCGACGTGCGGCTCGTACACGGTCAGCGGCCTGGGCGCGCGGAAGAACGCCATCCGGGCCGCCGGCGGCGACGCGCTCGACGTCGCGGTCGCCATGCTGGAGACCGAAAAGATGGACACCAACTACGTGTACGGCGACAACAAGCGCGACGACGCGTCGAACTTCGGTGTCTTCAAGCAGAACTGGTTCATGCTGCGCAACGCGTGCAGCCGGTTCCGCGGCCAGACGACGGCCCAGTGGAACAACGGTGCGGCGCTGAACAGCAACCTCTCCGCCGACGTGCAGTGCCTGAACGCCAGCCAGAGCTTCTACGGCATCGACCGCTGGTTCGCCGGGCACCGCAACGGCCAGACCGGCGTCAACAACCCCAACACCTCGGACATCGCCCGCTACAAGACGGCGATCTACTGGATGCGCGACCGGCTCAACTCCAACTCCGCCAACCTGAGCAACGACACCCGCTTCTGGGTCAACGTCCCGGCCATCTGAGCCGGCAACGCCGGGGCGGGGACGGCAGGATTACCCGGCTTGCCGTCCCCGCCATCGGCGAACATCACAGCGCCAACGCCCCGCACCGGCCCACCGGTGCGGGGCGGTCGCGTTCGGGTGTTCCATCACCAGGTACGCCGGGCGCCGACGGCAGCCGGACCGGCTGCCACCCGCTGGGCGGGCCGGCGCACGACGTGCAGGTCGCGGCGGCCGGATTCGCCGCCGGGCAGCCGCACGCCCGCCGCGCCACGGTGACGCGCCACGGTGACGCGCCGCTCGGCATCGCTGCCGCGCGCGCGTCGCTCGGCACGGTGCCGACGTACGCTCACGCGGGCTGCAGGGACTCCCCGAAGGCGTCCCGCACCCGTCGCCGGGCCCAGGCCATGCGGCGCACGGCGACCTCGGGGTGCTCGCCGAACTCGTATGCCACGAGCCCGGCGCAGCCGTCGACGCCGTGCCGCGTGAGGGTGGCCGTGACGACCGCCCGGATGGTCGCGGCGGTCACCGTGTCGGATGCCTGTAACTCTGAGGCGAACAATGCTTCGGCCAGGGCACAGTCGCCGGCCGGGTCGTACATGAAACTCATCCCCGTTGTGTCCGGGTAGCCGGCCCGGTATTCCTATGGCGAAGTGTTCAACATCGGGGCGGCTCCCGTTCCTCCCGGGTCGCTCTGTACCTACTCACCGCCTGCGGCCCGGCGCTCCCAACCCTCCGCGAAGAGCGACAACCGGCCGCGGCTGCGCGGGTGCGCCGCGCAGGCCTCCCGGTCGAGCCGGACGCCGAGCCCGGGTGCCGTCGGCACCGCGAAGCAGCCGGTGGCCGGGTCCACCCGCGGCGCACCGGCCGCCAGCTCGGACACCCACGGGTCGGCGAAGTCGTTGAAGTGCTCCAGCACGGCGATCCCGGGCGTCGCCACCGCCAGGTGCACGGCGGCGGCCGTCCCCACCGGCCCGCAGACGTTGTGCGGCGCCAGCTGCACGTTGTACGCGCCGGCCCAACCGGCGAGCCGGTGCAGCCCGGTGATGCCGCCGTGGTGGGTGAGGTCGACCTGAAGGATGTCCACCAGGCCCCGCTCCAGGTAGGGGATCAGCTCGTCGGCCGTGTGGATCCGTTCCCCGGTGGCGATCGGCAGCGCGGTGTGTGCCCGCACCGACGCGAGGCCGTGCAGGTCACCGGGCGGCACCGGCTCCTCCAGCCAGCCCGGCTGGAGCGGGGCGACGGCGTCGGCCACCCGCCGGGCCGTCGCGGCGGTGAACCGGCCGTGCATCTCCAGGAAGACCTCGACGTCGGGGCCCACCGCGTCCCGGACCGCCGCCAGGATGCCGACCGAGCGGCGCAGCTCGGCCGCGCTCAGCGTCGCGACCGCCGCCCCGAACGGGTCGATCTTCAGCGCCCGGTACCCCCGCGCCACGACCGCGCCGGCCACGGCCGCGACGGCGGCCGGGTCGCGGTCGGTGCGATACCAGCCATTGGCGTACGCCGGAACGGCGGCGCGGAACCGGCCGCCGAGGAGCTGCCACACGGGCACCCCGAGGGCCTGGCCCAGCACGTCCCAGCAGGCCATGTCGAACACCGCCAGCGCGGTCTGGGTGATCTCCCCGGGCCTGCCGTACTCGCCGACCTGCACCTGCCAGGCCAACCGGCTGAGGTCGGCGGGATCGGCACCGACCACG
Organism: Pilimelia sp.; assembly: GCA_035634075.1. Classification (GTDB taxonomy): domain Bacteria; phylum Actinomycetota; class Actinomycetes; order Mycobacteriales; family Micromonosporaceae; genus DASQDS01. The sequence goes on from DASQDS010000749.1 coordinate 10,094, forward strand.
TAGCGCTCGCCCAGCTCGGCGATCGCGGCCAGCAGCGTGTCGGTCTTGCTGACCATCCGGGCCTCGCCGACGCCCCGGAGCCCGTCGTCGGTACGCACCTCGACGAACGTCAGCTCCCGCCACGGCGACCCGACGACGACGATGTCGAAGCCCGTGATCCTCACCGCTCGGCGTCCCGGGCCGCCAGCCAGTCCAGGGCGTCCGCCACGACGACGCCCGGCACCTCGTGGCCGCCGTCGAATTCGTCGTAGCGGACGTGGTACCCGGCCCGCCGCAGGGCCGGCACGATCCGCCGGCTGCACCGGTCGACCGGCAGCACCGTGTCGGCGCGGCCGTGCGAGACGAAGCACTCCGGGTCGCCGACCGGCGGGGCCGGGGCGACGAATCCCGGCGAGAAGGCCAGCACAGCGGCGAAGACATCCCCGTTGGCCAGGCCGAGCGACAGCGCGTACGACGCACCGTCGGAGAAGCCGCCGATCGCCGGCGGCGGCCCGGCCATCGGCACCGCTGCGGCGATCTGGTCCATCGCCCGCTGAATGCGGGCCACGTCCACGCCGTACCCGCGCGTGATCACGTCCCAACTCGGCGCCACGGCCTGCGGGGCGAACAGGACCAGGCCCTGGGTTTCCGCATGCCCGGCCAGCAGGCCCAGTGCGTGGGCGGCGCTGCCGCCCGCCCCGTGCAGCAGCACCACCAGCCGGCGGGCCGGCGCCCGCGGCACCTGCAACAACCCCACCTGCTGCCCGTCCAGGCGGATGGCGCTGCGGCCCGCCG
>DASQDS010000750.1:0-4615 GCA_035634075.1 Pilimelia sp.
CCGACTGCGACCCGGCCGTGCTGCACCTGCTCCCCGGCCAGGTGTTGGAGGTCGACGGCGAACGCACCCTGCTCACCCGCCGGGGCGCCGGCTGGCCGGTCCCCGTGCGGCGGTACCGGCTCGGCGACCGGGTCGCGCCCGCCGCCTGCCCGTGCGGGCGCGGCGACGGGCTGCGGGTGCTCGGCCGCGTCGACGACCGGGTCGCGTTCTTCAACACCCTGCTCCGGCTCGGCGACCTGCTCGACGCCGCCCGCGCGGCGCCCGGGGTCGTCGACGCGCAGCTCGCCCTCACCCCCGACCGGCGCGACCCGGCCGCGGTCGCCGCCGTCGAGATCCGCCACCTCGGCGACGCCCCCGGCCTGCGCGACCACGTCCTACGCCGGGTGTACGCCCTGGCCGCCATCGCCGCGGCCGCGCCCCGTTCGGTGCGGATCACCCGCGTCGGGCAGCTCGCACGCAACGACCGGACCGGCAAGGTCATCCCGTACCTCACCCTGGAGCCCGCCTGATGACACCCAGCACCACCGCCGTGGCCGGGGCGGCCCTGGCGGAAAACGCGCTCACCCGGGCCTTCCACGCCGACATCGGCGCCGTCGACACCGCGGCGCCGGCGTTCGGGCGCACGCACGCCTGGCTGGGCCGGCCGATCTTCAACCGTCCCGCGCTGCTCGCCGGGACCGCGGCCGGCGACCTCGGCCGGGACCTGGGGGTCTTCTACGGGGTGCTGCGGGCGCTGCCGGACCGGCTGTTCGGCGGCGACCGGGCCGCGATGGCCCGCGCCCTCGGGCTGCCGCCCGCACAGGCCGCCGCGGTGGCCGTGCGCACCGGCGACCCGCCGCCGCTCGGCCGCGCCGACCTGGTGCACGACGGCGACGGCTTCCGGCTGGTGGAATTCAACACGAGCAGCTCGCTCGGCGGCTGCGAGATCGCGGAGATGAACCGGGCCATGCTCGCCGACCCCGCGTTCGGCGCGTTCGCCGCCGCCCACCGGCTCGGCTACGGCGACCCGGTGGCGGCCATGCTGCGCGGCCTGCCGCCGTCGCCGTACCCGATCGCCGTGCTCACCTGGCAGGGCGGGGACCATCGGCACCTGGCCCTGTTCCTGGCGCAGCTGGCGGCGGCCGGGCGCGACGCCTTCGGATGCCCGATGGCCGACCTCCGCTACGAGGGGGGCGTGCTGCGCGCCGCCGGGCGGCGGGTCGACCGCGTGTTCCGGACCTTCCAGCTCGGCCGCCTCGACGGCTCGCCCGCCGCGGCGGACCTCGCCGAGCCGCTGCTGCGCGCCGCCGACGACGGCGCGGTGACGATGTGCGCGCCGTTCGCCGTCGAGCTCTACGGGATCAAGGAGTGCCTCGCGTTGCTCGGCGCGGACGAGCACCGCGCGGCGTGTACCCCGGTCGAGCGCGAGGTGATCGACCGGCTCCTGCCGTGGACCCGGCGCCTGCGCGAAGACCTCGTCGGGCACGCCATCGCGCACCGCCCGGAACTGGTCCTCAAGCCCAGCACCGGGTACGCCGGCCGGGGCATCACCGCCGGCTGGCTGGTCGACGCCGCCACCTGGGCGGAGCGGCTCCGGGAGGCGCTGCGTACCCCGCACATCCTGCAGCGGCGGGTGCAGCCGGTCGCCGAACGCTTCCTGCCCGGCGACGGCGGCGAGCCGGTCCGCTGCCTGCTCAGCTGGGGCGTGTTCCTCACCGGCGAGGGGTACAGCGGCGCGTTCGTGAAGGGCATCCCGGGCGGCGACCAGGACATCCGCTATCTCGGCGACGGCTCGCACGTGGGCTGCGTCTTCCACCGGGAGGTCCGATGAACGACACCGTCGGCGTCGTGGTCGACGCCTACACCACCGGCAACCTGCTGCCCGCCGCTTTCGCGGCGCACGGCGTCCGGCTCGTGCACGTGCAGGCCGCCAGCGAGATCTCCGACGCCCTGCCCGGCCCGGTGCTGGCGAACTTCGCGGACAACATCGTCTTCGACGGCGACACGCTGGACCGGCTCCGGGCCCTCGACCCCGTCTGCGTCGTCGCCGGCCAGGACTCCGGCGTCGCCCTGGCCGACCAGCTCAGCGAGCGGCTGGGCCTGCCCAGCAACGGCTCGGCGTCCTCGCCGGTGCGCCGCGACAAGTACCGCATGATCGAGCGGCTGCGGGCCGACGGGCTGCACTGCGCGCGGCAGTTCCGCGCCGCCGACCCGGCAGACCTGGTGCGCTGGGTGAAGGAGAACACCGCGTACCCGGTGGTGGTGAAGCCGGTGCGCTCGGCCGGCACCGACCGGGTGCGGGTGTGCCACGACGACGCCGCCGTCGAGGCCGCCGCCCGCGCGGTGCTCGCGGCCCCCGACGTCTACGGCTCCGCCAACTCCGACGTGCTCGTGCAGTCCTACCTGCCGGGGGAGGAGTACATCGTGGACACCGTGAGCCGGGACGGGCGGCGGTTCGTCTGCGGGGTGTGGCGCTACCACAAGCGCCTCGTCGCCGACGGCCGCCCGGTCTACGACCGGGACGTGCTGCTCGACCCGGCCGAGGCGCCGGTCGACGAGCTGATCGGGTACGTGGACCGCGCGCTGACCTCGCTCGGCATCCGGCACGGCTCCGCGCACGCCGAGGTGATCATGACGCCGGACGGCCCCGCCCTGGTGGAGGTCGGCGCGCGGATGAACGGCAACATGAACCCCGCCTTCCACGACGCCTGCCTGGGCCACAACCAGGCGGCCCTGACCGCGCTGGCCTACCTCGACCCGGCCGGCTTCCGGGCGCGGTACGCCGGCCGCTCGTATGCCCCCCGGCAGCAAGCGATGGTGTGCAATACCGCCACCGACCGCGCCGGCGTGGTGGCGGCCGTGGACTCCGGCGTGGTGGGCCGGATCGCCGCCCTGCCCACGGTCCACGCGGTCGTGGTGAAGCTGAAGCCCGGCGACCGGCTACGCCCCACCCGCGACCTGCTCAGCGCGCCGCTGCGGATCTTCCTCACCGGTCCCAGCGCCGGCATGGCGGCCGACTACGCCGCCATCCAGGCGCTCAAAGACGACGTGTACGCACTGCGATGACGGTGCTGGCGAGGCGCCCCAGCCTGTGGCGGCACCCGGACTTCGTCCGGTACTGGGCCGGCGAGAGCGTCGCCCGGCTCGGTGTGCAGGTGACCGCGCTCGCGCTGCCGCTGCTGGCAGTCGTCGAGCTGGACGCCACCGCCGGCCAGGCCGGTCTGCTCAACGGCGCCCAGTTCGCCCCGTACCTGCTGGTAACGCTCTTCGCCGGGGTGTGGGTGGACCGGGTGCGCCCCCGGCGGTTCCTGATCGGCACGAACCTCGCCCGGGCCGCCCTGCTGTTCCTGGTACCGGGGCTGTTCCTGGCCGGCGTCCTCACCATGCACCAGCTGTACGCCGCCGGCTTCGTCGTGGGCACGCTCGCCGTGCTGTACGACCTGTCCTCGTCCACCTACCTGCCCGCCCTGGTCGACCGCGACCGGCTCGCCGACGGCAACAGCCGGATCCAGGGCAGCGTGTCCGCGGCCCGGATCGGCGGGCCGGGCCTGGGCGGGCTGCTGATCCAGGTCGTGTCGGTGCCGGTCACGCTGCTGGCGAACGCCGCGATCCACCTGGCGTCCGCCGCCGCCCTGCTGGCGATCCGGCACCGCGAGCCGGCCCCCGTCGCCCCCGCCCGGGGCGGCGTCCTCGCCGAGATCGGCGCCGCCCTCCGCTTCGTCCGCGCCGACCCGTACCTGCGCGTCTGCGCCTTCCGCGCCGGCTTCAACAACCTGTTCTTCATGGCGATGCAGACGGTGTTCCCACTGTTCGTGATCCGCACCCTGGGCGCCGACGCCGGTACGGTCGGCCTGATCCTGGCGGTCGGCGCGGCCGGCTCGCTGATCGGCGCGGTCCTCGCCGTCCGGCTGGGCAACCGGCTCGGCCCTGGCCCGGCCATCGTGGCCGGCTTCGGCCTCGGCTCGTTCGCGCAGGCCCTCATCCCGCTGGCCGGCGGCCCCGGCTGGCTGGCGGTCGCGGTGCTGTTCGGCTCGTTCCTCCTCGGCGGCATCGGCACGACGATCGGCAACGTCCACCTGTCCACGCTCACCCAGAGCGTCACCCCGCGGGAGCTGCTCGGCCGCACCAACGGCGCGCTGCGGTTCCTGACCTGGGGCACGATGCCACTCGGCGCGCTGCTCGGCGGGTGGCTGGGCGACCTGATCGGGCTGCGCGCGACCCTCGTCGTCACGGCGGCCGGCTTCACCGCGTCGTTGCTGCTGGTGCTCTTCTCCCCGGTGGGCCGCCTCCGCACACTGCCCGAACCGGCCCAGGCCTGATCAGGCCGGGGCGCAGACGACCTCGTACTTGGCGGGCGTGGTGCCGCTGCCGGCGGCGTAGAAGATGCCGACCGTGGCGGTCTGGCCGGGCTGCAGCACGCCGCCGGGCCACGGCACGATCGTGGCGGTCGAACCGGCCTGGGTGACGCTGCCGCTCCACACCTGCGCGGAGAACACCGGCCCCGGGAAGCGCAACTCCAGCCGGCTCCAGCGCACCGGCACCGCGCTGGTGTTGCGGACGAGGACGACGGCGCCGTGCCCGGTGGTCCACTGGGCGATCAGCGTGATCGTGACGTCGCAGTAGGCGCCGGCGGCGG
>DASQDS010000751.1:0-4442 GCA_035634075.1 Pilimelia sp.
CCGGGCGACGCGCCGACGCCGGGCGCCTCCTACGGCTCGCCGGACCCGGCCGTCGAGGTCGCCGACGCACCGCAGCAGAACGACCAGCAGCAGAACGACCGGCAGCAGAGCAGTCAGCAGCAGGGCGCCCCGCAGCCTGCCGCCGCGCAGGCGGGCGGCGATCAGGCCGCCGCGCCGGTGAACGGCGGCGACGCAGGCGACGTGACCCCGCGCGTCCGCAAGCTCGCCGCGGAGTACGGCGTGGAACTGTCCTCCCTGTCCGGGACGGGCGTCGGCGGCCGGATCCGCAAGCAGGACGTGCTGGAGGCCGCCGAGCGTGCGAAGGCGGCCGCGGCCGCCGCCGCGGCCCCGGCCGCTTCTGCCCCGACGCAGGCGGGGGGTGCGGCCCCGGCGGCCAAGCCGCAGCCGAGCCCCCTGCGCGGGCGCACCGAGAAGATGTCCCGGATGCGGTCGCTGATCGCCCGGCGGATGGTCGAGTCGCTGCAGATCTCCGCCCAGCTCACCACCGTGGTCGAGGTGGACGTCACCAAGATCGCCCGGCTGCGCGACCGGGCCAAGGCCGACTTCGTGGCGACCCACGGTGTGAAGCTGTCGTTCCTGCCGTTCTTCGCGCTGGCGGCGGTGGAGGCCCTGCGGGCGCACCCGAACGTGAACGCCTCCATCGACATGGAGGCCGGCACGGTCACCTATCACGACGCCGAGCACCTCGGCATGGCGGTCGACAGCGAGCGCGGGCTGCTGGTGCCGGTCATCCACAACGCCGGCGATCTCAACCTGGCCGGGTTGGCCAAGCGGATCGCCGACGTGGCGGCGCGGACCCGCACCAACAAGCTGAGCCCCGACGAGATCAGCGGCGGCACGTTCACGCTCACCAACACGGGCAGCCGGGGCGCCCTCTTCGATACGCCGATCATCAACCAGCCACAGGTGGCGATCCTCGGCACCGGCGCCGTCGTGAAGCGGGCGGTGGTCGTCGAGGACCCCAACCTCGGCGAGCTGATCCTGCCGCGGTCCATGGTTTACCTGGCCCTGTCGTACGACCACCGGCTGGTGGACGGCGCCGACGCGGCCCGGTTCCTGACCACGGTCAAGGAGCGGCTGCAGGCCGGCAACTTCGAGTCGGAGCTCGGCCTGGGCTGACGGCGGCAGCGGAACGCCTGGGGACGAGTGGACCGAGGGTCCGACCTGGTCCGCGCTCTCCGCCGACGCGATTGCGTTCGAGGACGGCACCGGGCGCATCGATCTGGACCCGGACCTGTGCGACGCAGGCCTCGTCGGCGAGGCCGCGCCCGGATGCGCTACGGCAGCACCGACATCCTCGGCGGCGTGACGTTCGCGGCGCGGCCGGGCGAGGTGCTGGCGCTGCCCGGCCCAACGGCGCGGGCAAGACGACGACGATCGAGATCCTCGAGGGCTTCAAGATGCGCTCGGCCGGTGACGTCACGGTGCTGGGCGTCGACCCGGCGCGCGGCGACCAGGCGTGGCGCGCGGCTGGGCGTGGTGCGGCAGTCCTGGCGGACCACGGCAAGTGGCGGGCGCCGCTCGGCCTGAGCCGCGGCGGCATCCGGCCGCCCGCATGCGGACGACATCGCATCCGCGCGGCCGCGCGTGGACGAAGATACTGATATGCGGATCATCATGGCCGGCGCGTCCGGCTTCCTGGGCAGCAACCTGGCCGCGGATCTCACGGCGGCCGGCCACGACGTCATCCGGCTGGTCCGCCGGCCCACCCGGCGGACCGGCGAGGTGGCGTGGCAGCCGGCCCGGCGCCAGCTCGACGCGGGAGCACTCGCGGGCGCCGACGCCGTGATCAACCTCGCCGGCGCGGGCATCAACGACCGGCGCTGGACGGCGGCGTACAAGCGGGAGCTGCGGGCCAGCCGGCTGGACACCACCGCCACGCTCGCCGCCGCCATCGCCGGCCTGCCCCCGGCCGATCGCCCGGCGGCCCTGCTCAACGGCTCGGGCATCAGTTGCTACGGGCACACCGGGGACCGCCCGGTGACGGAGGAGTCGCCGCTCGGCGAGGGCTTCCTGCCCGAGCTGTGCCGCGACTGGGAGGCGGCGACCGACCCCGCCGAGCGGGCCGGCGTACGGGTGGCGCTGCTGCGCACGGCGCCCGTGCTGCACCGCGACGGTGGGCTACTCAAGCCGCAGCTCCTGGCGTACAAGCTGGGGGTGGCGGGGCCGATCGCCGGCGGTCGCCAGGCGGTGCCGTGGATCTCCCTCGTGGACTGGCTGGCGGCCGTGCGATTCGTGCTGACCGGCCCCGACCTGGCGGGGCCCGACCTGGCGGGGCCGGTGAACCTGGTCAGTCCGCACCAGGTCACGAACGCCGAGTTCACCAAGGCGCTCGGCGCGGCGCTGCACCGCCCGACAATCGTGCCGATCCCGGGGATCGCGCTGCGGGCGGTGCTTGGCGGGATGTCGGTGGAGGTCGTGGGCGGCTCCCGGGCGGTGCCGGCCGTCCTCACCGGAGCCGGCTTCGTGTTCCGCCACCCCGATCTCGCGTCCGCGCTCCGCTACGCGCTGACTGACGACGTCGTGGCGCCGCGCGCGGTGTGACGGTTGCCGGCACGTTAAATGTCCGTCACCACGGTGCAAATTGGCACGCACAGTGACGTCCGGTGTCGCCGCGATGTGGCATTTTGGAGCCAAGGACCCCTTGCCGTAGCGGTTCGCGCGGCAAGGGGTCCTTGGCGTTTTCCCGAGGTTCCGCGGCCCGCGGCGCTGTGCCGGTCGCCCCGCGGCGGTCAGCAGTCGCGCAGTTCGGGGGACTGGTTGCGCAGCTGGCCGGCGGGCGAGATGAACTCGGCGTAGTCGGCGCCGCCGACCGCCGCCGGGCGGAAGGCCGCGACCCGGTGGCAGTTCTGGAACGCCAGCTTCACGCCAAAGTGCCGCTCCAGCCCGCCGCGGATGGCGTCGCTGGCCAGAGCCCGCAGGAGCTGGCCGCGGTCGGCCTCGCTGGGCGGCGGGACCGCGTGGTCGGCGAAGTCGTCCGGCGCACCGACGCAGCGCTCGGCCACCTCGGCGATGACCGCCCAGGCGTACGGGAGCGAGTGGCGTACGACGTCGACGAACTCGGCGTCGCTCACCTCGCCGCGTTCGGCGCGATCGAGCACAGTGGTGGGAACGTCGAGGGACATTGTTCTCCTTTGCTGGTCCGGTCTGACGCTGGTCCGGTCTGACGCTGGTCCGGTTGGCCGGTCGGTCAGGCCGCCAGTGCCGCGGGCCCGAGCAGGAAGTCCGGATCGACCTGCTCGGCCAGGTCGGCGCCGACCCGGTCGTTGGCCCACGCGGCGGCGTTGCGCAGGTGGAACTGGACCGCCTGGCGCGTGTAGGTCGCCCAGTCCTTCGAGCCAGCATCGGCCACCGCACGCATCGTGTCCAGAGCCTCACTGTTCGTGGTCTCAAGGGCTGAGAGCGGCGCCGGTCGACCGCGCTCGGCGGCCTTCACGTAGGTCGACCGGTGGACCCAGGTGAGCAGGTCCGCGCCGACGTGCTCGCGCAGGAAGTCCACGTCGGACGCGTCGTCCACCTTGTTGCCGACCACGTGCACGCGCACGCCGAACTCCCGGGCGTAGCCCACGTACTGCCGGTAGACGCCGACGCTGCGCAGCGTCGGCTCGCACACCAGGAAGGTGGCGTCGAAGCGGGTGAACAGCCCGGAGGCGAAGGAGTCGGCGCCGGCGGTCATGTCCACCACGACGTACTCACCGGGACCGTCCACGATGTGGTTGAGCAGCAGCTCGACGGCGCCGACCTTGTAGTGGTATCAGGCCACCCCGAGATCCTCGACGGCGACTGGCCCGGTCACCGCCAGCCGCACCCCGCCGACCTCGCGCACCAGCGCCGCGTACAGCGGGTTGTCCTCCACCACCCGCAACAGCCGGGAGCCGCGGCCGGGCGGCGTGGTCTTCACCATCGCGGCGGTCGAGGCGATCCGTGGGTTGTCGCCGCGCAGGTACTCCTTGATCTCGGTGAGGTGGTCGCCGAGGGCCGGCAGCAGCACAGCCTCGTCCTCCGTGGCCCCGAGGGCCGCGGCGAGGTGCTGGTTGATGTCCGCGTCGACGGCGAGCAGCGGCGCGCCGGCCAGCCGGCGGGCGAACAGGGCGGCAAGGGTGGTCTTGCCGCTGCCGCCCTTGCCGACGAAGGCGATTTTCACGGTACGGGCCTTCCTGGTTGCGGTGGGTAGGGCCGTCGGCGGCCACGAACAGGCGCACCGGCGTACGAAGAAATTGGTAGTCGTTTTCAATAAGCGGCGCAAGCATCGGCCGGCGTGTCGGGCCGGGCGCGCCGGCGATCGGCAGTGGCGGTCGGGGCGTCGGGCGCCCCACGGCGGGTTGGTAACGTGCGGCGGGTGTCCATCGCCGAGCCGGCCGCCCCCGCCGCGCAGCCCGTCACCGGCGCCCCCGCCGGCACCGCCGCCGGCCGCCCGCGCC